>NZ_CBRA020000201.1:0-7054 GCF_000469945.2 Paenibacillus sp. P22
GGCAGGCTGGGCGTTCCGTAGAGATCGCTCCCCCAGCCTGCAGSCGACCGCTATGCGGCCAGAAGGGCAACGTCGAAAGCAATGCGGGCGGTGCCGCGAACACGGGCGCAGCCGAGAATACGAATGCGGGCACGGAGCAAAAAACGCTGGTGCTCGGCACGAGCGCGGATTATGCGCCGTACGAATTCCACAAAACGGTTGACGGCAAAGACACGATCGTCGGCTTCGACATCGAGATCGCCAAGGAAATCGCCAAGGATCTCAACGCGAAGCTGGAAATCAAGGACATGGACTTTGACGGCCTGCTGCTGTCGCTCAATACGGGCAAAGTCGATTTCGTCATCTCGGGCATGACGCCTACCGAGGAGCGCGCCAAAGCCGTCGACTTCTCGAAAATCTACTATATGGCCGATCAAGGCGTGCTCGCCAAAAAAGGAAACGAAGGAAGCTTCAACACGCTGGACGATCTGAAAGGCAAAAAAATCGGCGTCCAAAAAGGTTCGATCCAAGAAGGGATCGCCAAAGAAATCGAAGGCGCCAAGCTGACTTCGATCGCCAAGATCCCGGAACTGATCCTGGAGCTGAATTCGGGCCGCGTGGACGCTCTGATCCTGGAGAAGCCGGTTGCCGACCAGTACGTCAAAGCCCAGGATACAGTCGCCCTTACGAATGTGAAGATCGAGCAATCGGCAGATGAAGCGGGCTCCGCCATCGCCATCAAGAAAGGCAACCAGGAGCTCGTCGATTCCATCAACAAAACGATCGACCGTCTGAAGGAAAGCGGAGAGATCGACCGCTTCGTCGTCGAAGCCAATGAACTGGTCGGAAAATAAGGAACGGATGGTGCGAATAAAATGAATCTCGATTTTTCCGCACTCAACGGATACTGGTCTTACTTTGTGGACGGAGCCTGGCTTACGCTCCGTCTTTCCGTTTTGGGAGTGCTGTTCGGCACTTTCTTCGGCGTATTGCTTGCCCTTGTCCGCCTTTCCCGGATCTGGGTGCTCAAATTCCTGGCGGTAACGTACATCGAGATCATCCGCGGCACCCCTATGCTCGTGCAGATTCTGATCATCTACTACGCGCTGCCTACGGTCGGCATCAACCTGCCGGCATTCGTCGCGGGCGTCGTCGCCTTGACGATCAACAGCGCCGCTTATATGGCGGAAGTATTCAGGGCGGGCATCCAGGCCATCGACAAAGGCCAGACCGAAGCGGCCCGCTCCCTCGGGATGTCCCGCGGCATGACGATGCGGCTCATCGTGCTGCCGCAGGCTTTCCGCAACATGCTGCCGGCCATAGGCAACGAGCTTATCGTCATCATCAAGGATTCCTCGCTCATTTCGGTCGTCGGCCTCGCCGAGCTGCTGTACAACGCCCGGACGATCCAGGGCGTCACGTTCCGCTCGTTCGAGCCGCTTTTGGTCGCAGGCGGCATCTACTTCATCATGACCTTCACGCTGTCCCGCCTGCTTATCTTGCTTGAGAGGAGGATGGGCCAACGATGATTGAAATTCAAGAGCTCCGCAAGTCGTTCGGCAAAAACGAGGTGCTGAAGGGCATCAGCTCGACCATCAGCAAGGGCGAGGTCGTAGCGGTCATCGGCCCGAGCGGCTCCGGCAAGAGCACGTTCCTGCGCTGCCTGAACCGGCTCGAGGAGCCGACCGGCGGCACGATCCGCTTCGAGGGCCGCGACGTGACGGGCGCCCAGAAGGATCTGAACTCCATCCGCCAGAAGATGGGCATGGTGTTCCAGCACTTCAACCTGTTTCCGCATATGTCGGTTCTGGACAACCTGACCGTGTCTCCGCGCAAGGTGAAGGGGCTCGGCAAGGAAGAGGCCGAAAAGATCGCGCTTGAGCTGCTGCGCACGGTCGGCCTCGAGGACAAGCGCGATGCCCGTCCCGACAGCCTGTCCGGCGGCCAGAAGCAGCGCATCGCGATCGCCCGCGCGCTCGCCATGCAGCCGGATGTCATGCTCTTCGACGAGCCGACCTCCGCGCTGGATCCCGAGATGGTCGGCGAAGTGCTCGACGTCATGAAGAAGCTGGCCCAGCAGGGCATGACGATGATCATCGTCACCCATGAGATGGGCTTTGCCCGGGAAGTCGCCGACCGCCTGATCTTCATGGACGGCGGTTATATCGTAGAGGAAGGCAATCCCCGTGAGGTGTTTGCCGCACCGCAGCATGAGCGCACGCGCGAATTCCTTTCCAAAGTTCTATAAGCGGGGACTGAGCATCAACCGAACCATGAAAGCCCTGGGGCTTTCATGGTTTTTTTGCCTTCCTGTCCATCGATCCTGTTCCGAATCCGCTTCTGCCTGAAGATCATCGGAACGGCGAGGCGTTAAGGCAGCACCGAATCAGCTCGAGGATTTAAGGTCTTTGATTTGCTCGATATGCCGCTGCTCATGCAGATACAGCAGCTCAACCCATTGATCCAAGGGCAGATCGCCGAACCGGGGATGATTCACAGCTATTTCCTTCAACTTGGACTTAGGTTCGATACTATCCAGAAAGCCGATGAAATTTGATCGGGAATCGTTCAATTGCTGGACGATCTGAGCAACCTGAAAGGGGCCGGCATCGGGTTCCGAGACTTTGGGGGCTGGAAATTTCTCGGACCGGTCCGAGACGCTCTGAATCGGTTTTCGGGCGGGCTGCAAACGGTCGCCATGTTCAACTCCGAAGGAAAGGGCTTTGAGGAACAGCTTTTCCGTCTTCAACAAGTGGTGGCATACCTGAGCGATGCTCCACTTGCCGCTCCCGGCCATCCCATTGAATTCATCGTCGGTCAGAGCTGAGATCTCCTGCAGCAGCTTCATTCTTGTTGCGTGCAAATAGGGCTTCAAATCCTCCATGCTCTATCGCCTCCATATACGGTTGGTCCTTTCAGCCCATTGTACATCAAGGTATTAGGACTTGGTACTAATATTCAAGAGTACTTGTCCACGGGATGAATCGACCTTTCTTTCGCCGTCCACAACGACGGCATTTTTTAGCTTGCGCTCATTGATAAATATCCCAGATTTCGCAACATTTCCATCGGAACTGCGTTTTACTCTAAGTGCGATAAGCGACTCGGCCTTTTTTTACCGATTAGAATCAAAGGAGACCCGATCCATGAAACCGATGAAATGGCTGCTCATGCTTTCCTTGTTATTGCTTCCTGTGTACGGCGGCAGCGCGAATGCCAGCCCTCTGGACGGAGCCCAGACGCTCGTTCTGACCAAAAACAGCACCAAAATGATGATCAACGGCGCTCCTTACAACGCGGTGCAGCCGCTTACGATCAGCAAGGACTACTCCTACGCCGCCTTCAGCTCGCTTGCCAAGCTGTACGGCTATCAGGTCTCGTACGATGCCAAGACGAAGGAATCCATCGCGATCAGCGCCAAGGGCGAGATCCGGTTCAAGATGAACACGAAGGATATCCTTGTCAACGGCACGAAATGGACGGGAGAAGCGCCCGCCTACTCCTTGAAAGGATCGCTCATGATTCCGATCCGCACCTGGGCGCTCATATCCGAGAGCAAGATCGCCTTCTCCGGCAAGACGGTCACGCTGACCTGGCAGCAGTCGACGCCCAGCGCAGCGTTCCAGGTGACGCCGCAGCCTCTGTACGCTGGCGATCCTGTCCAATATGTGGACCAATATGCTTCGCCGGCCGGGCTGCCGATGCAGAATGAAGAATGGACCGGCCGCCAGGATGTATTCGCCGCGGCGGGAACGTATACGGTGACAAGGCGTGTTCAGGATTCCGCCGGCACCTGGAGCGATCCGTACTCGGTGACTGTGCAGGTCCTTCCGGTGAACATGCCGCCGGTGGCGGACTTCTCGACAGACAAGACAGTCTACCGTCAAGGCGAGCAGGTTCAGTTCACGGATCTCAGCACGGACGACAACAACGCGATCGATCCGGCCAAGACGAAGTGGACCGGGCGCCAGCTGGGCTATTTCGAGCCGGGAGAAAAAACAATCACGCTGAGCGTGACGGATACGCAAGGCCTCACCTCGACGGTGAGCAAGACGATCACCATTTCGAATGAAGTGCTCTACACGGAGACGGAGTTCGGCATGCTGTTCACTCCTGTCGGAGAGAAGTACAAAGTGGACGGAGGAGCGGTGCTGAGTATTCCGACTTTGTCTTATGATTTCCAGTCGGAGCCGTCCCGGATGATCCGGAGCAACAGCCCGGAGCTGTGGAAGCAGGAGGGCATCGCGTACGATGACCAGTTCTCCGGCAATATCCGCTTCCTCTTCCATAACAAGAACACGCTCAGCTACAATGTCCGCATGTACCTCGTCGTTACGAACGAAGGCAATATGCCGGCGAACTTCAGCGTGGGAGCGGTCGGCACCGGCGGACCGGATCCGTCCGAGATCCGTACCGGCAAGCTGTCCACTGTGCGTTACCTGAGTGCTCTGCAGGCCAATGGCGCAGCGGTGACGACGCAGGTGAAGCCGGGACAGTCGCTGAAAGTGCTGCCGCAAATCTCCGAGTCGGCGATCAAGCCGGGAATGGTGTACTCGGCCTACGCGGATGTCGCCGCCGACCAGACGCTCCGCTTCCGCGTCGTCGTTGTCGCGGACGGCAAGGATCCGCTGCAGAACCTGGATTCCATGGAGCTGATGCCGGCCGACGGAATCCATACGCGCGGCTCTTTCAACAATACGACCCGCGACATCCAGATCGACGGCGTCCTCGGCACGAAGGACGAGCGCGTCGTGCTCGGCGACAACGTGCTGGATCCCTACCTGGACGGCTACGACAACACGACCGGAACGCTGCAGTACAATGTCGGCAATTTCGGCGTCCTTTACAAAATGAAAGTGACCTTGGCGCCGCGCACGATCGTCTCCCTCAATCCAAGGGGAGGATTGTATGCGGGAGGTTTCCTCGTCAACGGGCAGCTGGTGCCGGTTACGAACAATGACCAGCTGAAGGACCAGAACGAAGCCGCCGTCATCTACCGTTCCGGAAACACGCAGGAAACGGTGGAGCTTGTCTACATGATCGCCTCGGGCAGCAACCTGCCGATAACGATGATGTTCCAGCCGATGCCGGCTGTGAAAGGCTGATCGATCCGGTTCAGGCCTGATCCAAGGTTTGATTCAAAGCCGCAAAAAACCGTCCGGTTTTCCGGACGGTTTTTGCTTTTCCCAAACGATGGCATGTACGGAGGTAAGCGGATGTCATCGCGCTCCGACGCGGCTGGATCCATCCAAGGAGCCTGGCCATTCTCATATGGCCAGGCAGGGCGGTCGCTGGCGTTATTGCCGTCCCGGCCGGATCTTGACCCCTTATCCTGAAGCCTTACCGCAGAGGCCTGCGTTCCGCGTTTGTTTCCTTCCTGGCGACGGCCATGCGGTAAGCCTCCAGGCTTGCTTGCAGAAAGGCTCCTTCATCGGCAGTCAGCCCCCGGAGCTCGACGTTGAGACAATCGGGGAGGGAGCCGGCGGCCGCTTGCAGTCCGAGCAGATCGTCAGAGGACACCTCGAACAGCCGGCAGAGGCGGGCAAGCATCCGAAGATCCGGTTCGTTCACGTTGTTCTCGTATTGGGAGACGGTCGACTTGGCGATTCCGAGAACGTCGGCCAGCTGCTGCTGCGTCCATCCTCGAACAAGCCGCAGCTCCCGGAGCCGGCCTCCGATAGCCGGCTCCGGAGCGGAGACGGGGTGGTCAGGCTTGGACATGGCGCCATCATTCCTCCGATCGAAAAAAGGCGGCCGGGAGACGGCCGCTCGTTTTTCTATTGTACCGGAGAACGGGCACGCTTGCGACTGCATGCTTGGATGAAACGACTGGCTTCGATGAGGCAGCATTCACATCTCGGCAGGCAGCTTGCAGACAGCTCGCAGACAGCTCGCAGACAACTCGCAGGCAACTCGCAGGCAGAGAGCAGGCGGCTCCCTGACTGGGCGCTGCGGCAGCTGAGCTCCCATGATGTTCCGACGGCTGCAGGGCGGATCGGGCTTGCCTGTGGTTGCTACTTCCCGCCTTCGCCCGGAAGGCTCGGAGAAGGACACCAGCCGATCGGATCCATGCACATGGCGTCGACGAATTCGGGCTCCTCCAGCGCGAGCGCGCGGAAGTAGCTGCTCAGCACATGGTTTCCCGATATGCCGCCGCCTTTGAAATCAAGCTCGCTCGAATGGCGGACATGCGAGTAATAGTAGATCGTCTTGGTTCGCGGATCCTGATAGACGAGCGGAGGCAGGTGGACGACGATATCGTCCTTGTTGGCGATGCGGAAGCTTTGGGGAACCGCCTTGTTGTATGCGGCGACGAATACCGGATTGCCGACACGGGGCGCTGCGAACGTATACACGACGGGAGCGGAGAAATCGCTGTTCTCCGCCAGATCGACCGCCGCCAGGGTGGCCAGCGCGCCGCCGAGGCTGTGTCCGGTCACGAACAGCGGATTGCCGGCCGGAGCTTGGCGCAGCAGCTCCATGACTTGCGGCCTGGCGCTGCGGTACAGCTCCGTGAATCCGCGGTGAGTAGCTCCGCCTTCGGGGATGAGATCGAAGTCCACCTGATCGGCCATGAAATCGGTGATCCATTCCAAGGTGGAGCTGGTGCCGCGGAAGGCGAGAATGGAAGCGCGGGCCGACTTCGCGACAAATCCGAACGGCTGGGAATACCCGTTCAAGCCTCCGGCTTGAAAGGTGCCGACAAGCTCATATTCCTCCGGAAGCCGGATCGTTCCCATGCCTTGGAGCTGCATATAAGTCTGCCCGCACATCGCCGCGAGAAAGAGAGCGGTGCGGGGATCCATCTCCGGGGAGGCGCTGCTCAGTTTGACCTCTCTGCTCACGCTTCCAACTCCTTTGCCGCTGTATGCTTGTGTATGCATTATATGCAGACGGCCAAGGATATGCGCCTATGGACGAGGGCTGGGAGCGGAGAATAAGCGCAGACGGAGATGTGCCGGAATGAAACCTGGAAAGCACCCCCGCGCTTCTGCCGGCCTACAGATGCTCGATCAAATCTCCGGCAATCAGGGAGGCCGGGAAGCGGCGGACGGCTGCGGCGCGGTCTCCCGCC
>NZ_CBRA020000202.1:0-5615 GCF_000469945.2 Paenibacillus sp. P22
GGGGCGCCAGCAGCAGCAGCTTGGCGGCCAGCCGCTGCCTGCTTGACGGCAGGAAGCCGCCGTACAACAGGCAGAAAATCAGGACCGCATAAGGAGTCAGGCATGCATTGAACAATCCGGCCGCCTCCGCCAAGCCTGATAGTCCCCGCTGCCGAAGCTGCTCCGTCAGCCCTCCCGAAGCCGCGGTCAGCATAAAAACGGCGGCCCAGCGGTTGACCGCTTCCCGCGGCCGCGCCAGCCAAGCCGCCGCACCTGCGGCTGTCAGAGCCGCGAAATAATAAAGCACGGATCCACCCCTTTGTCAGCTCATACTGCCATTATATCGGATAACATGCCGGAACAGCATGGGGGAATCCGGCCATGGGGCGCCCTCTGCCCGATCGGCAGAGGGCAGGAAAGGAAAAAACCGGCATCCCTACGGATGCCGGTCCGGCCGCATGCCTAGCTGGAGGCCAGGTAGGCTTGCTTCATCTGCATGCCGTAATAGCGGCAATTTTCCTCGTCCTTGCAGACGAAAGTGATTCTTTTGATGGAAGTGTCCTCGCGGTTTTTGATGTATGCCTTCACCTCGGCAAAAGCGACCGCCGCCGCTTCTTCCTTGGGATACCCGTATATGCCGGTGCTGATCGCCGGAAAAGCGATGCTGGAAGCCTTGCTGGCGTCGGCGATCTCCAGCGCTCTGCGATAACAGCTGGCGAGCAGCCGCTTCTCTCCGTGGCCGCCGCCCTGCCAGACCGGTCCCACCGCATGGATGACATAGGCTGCCGGAAGCTTGCCCGCCGTCGTAATGACCGCGTCTCCGGTGGAGCAGCCTCCCTTGTCATTGCGGATCAGCATCAGCTCGTCGTGTATGGCGATGCCGCCAGCCTGCATGATCGCCCCGTCTACGCCCGCGCCGCCGGAAAGGCTGGCATTGGCGGCATTGACAATGATATCGGCTTCGATGCGGGTTATGTCCCCCTGAACCGTCTCGAGCAGCGTGGAATTGATCTGGATCGTCATCGTCTTCGCCTACCTCCCGCGTACATTCTATCCAGTACTTACTCCAGAAGGACCCCGTTGAATCGCCATTACCGTTTTTTTCCGATCTTGACCAGCCAAGTATACAGCTGAGCGCCGGGACTGGAGGATGCCAGCCAATATTCCACGCTGTTGGAGCGGCTGGCGATCGACACCCAGTCTCCATAGACGGGAAGCGGATTCGGCACCGGCTGCGGAAATTTCTTCACAATCAAGTCGCTGTATTCATAGCTGAAAGCAAGACTCCTGTTCAGGTTGTAGAACTGATACACGGCCACGGAGGAGAAGGTCGGATTGAGGGGCTCGAAAGCGGCTTTCTTGTCTCCAAGCGTGAGCTGTCCGTAGGCGAAAAAAGGAATGAGCTTGCGGGAGAGCAGCAGACGCATCCGCGGGAAATCTTCCTCCTGCCTGCCTGCCGGAAGCGCCAGCTGCCGGCTGTAGCGCTCAGCCTGGGCGGGAGTCGTTATCCAGACCGAATTGAACCGGATCATCGTTCATCCCCCCTCCATTCTTGCTCATACTTATCCGAATGAAGGCCGTTATATTCCCGAGCATGACGGAGGAGAATCATAATCGAGGGCGAACATAAATAAAGGCCGGATCAAGTGATCCGGCCTGCACATATTGAAATAGAATTCAATAAATGATAAGATTCATTAGATGGTTAAAAGATATGAGCTAAATCACATTTATCTCAATCGTATTATACACCCCTTCTCCCCTGCCGTCAATCTTTTTTTCGGCAGGCTGACAGCCGGTGAGTACGAACCAAGGAAAGGAAGTGCCCCATGGCAAACCGCGAGTTATGGAAGCAGGAGCAGGACCGCGTCGATGCCGTGCGCGGGGAGCTGCAAACGAGGATCGCTCGCGACGAGCCGCTCGTATCGGATCTCAAAACGCAGGTCGTCGATATCCGCGCCGACTTCTGGGATGACGTGACCGTCAACCTGACGGCCGGCGACGATCGGCTGGAGACGGCGATAAGCATGAAGCAGCAGGCCGAAATCCTCTCCGAGCGCGAGCGCAGCCACCGCCAGCTGCGGGAAGGATTGACGAAAATGCGCCGCCTGCTGCCGTCTCCCTACTTCGGCCGCATCGATTTTCAGGAAAATGAAGCCGGCGGCAGCACCGATCCGATCTATATCGGCACCGCCTCCTTCCTGACGGAAGACGGAGAGAGCTTCCTCGTCTACGATTGGAGAACGCCAGTCGCCAGCCTTTATTACGATTACGGTCCCGGACCCGCTTCCTATGACACCCCTGGAGGGCCCATCGAAGGCGAAATGACGCTGAAGCGGCAGTTCACCATCCGCGACGGCGTCATTAAGGCCATGTTCGACACGGGAATGACCATCGGCGACGAGCTGCTGCAGGAAGCTCTCAGCCGCAGCTCGACCTCCCAGATGCAAGCCATCGTCGGGACGATCCAGCGGGAGCAGAACGCCATCATCCGCAACGACCTCTCCCGGCTGCTGATCGTACAGGGCGCCGCCGGCAGCGGCAAGACATCCGCCGCTCTGCAGCGGGTCGCCTACCTGCTGTATAAGCACCGTACGCGGATCGGCGCGGACCAGATGGTGCTGTTCTCCCCCAACCCGATGTTCAACAGCTATATTTCCTCGGTGCTGCCTGAGCTCGGCGAGGAGAATATCCGGCAAACGACGTTCCAGCAGTACGTGGAGTCGCGTCTGGGCCGCCGGTACGACATCGAGGACATCAATGACCAGCTCGAGGCGATAGTGGACGAATCCGGCGACGCCGCCGGGCGACGCCTCCGTCTCGAGACCATCCGCTACAAAAACTCTGCGGGCTTCCTGGAGCGGATTCAAACGTTCGCGGACAGCCTGCTTCAGTCCGGCATGAAATTCCGCGGCTTCAAATTCCGCGGCAGGCTGCTCATCAGCCGCGAAGACATCGGCGCCCGCTTCTACGGCTTCGAAGCCCATATCCGGCTGCCGAACCGCATCGAGCTGCTGCGCGAATGGCTCCTGGAGGAGCTGTCGCGGCTGGAGCAAGAGGAATGCGCCGAGGAATGGGTGCGCAATGAAATCGAATATCTCGACAATGACCGTTACCAGAGCATCTATAATCAAATGCGCAAGCGGCGCGGCAAAGGCGGCGAGGAGCATGACGAGAGCGCGCTGGAGGAAAGGCTTCTGAGGGAGCAGCTCGTTCGCGAGGCATTCAAGCCGCTGCGCCGGATGGCCGCAAGGCTGGCGTGGATCGACATGCACAACCTCTATCTGCAGCTGTTCCGGG
This sequence comes from Paenibacillus sp. P22, assembly GCF_000469945.2. Classification (NCBI taxonomy): domain Bacteria; kingdom Bacillati; phylum Bacillota; class Bacilli; order Caryophanales; family Paenibacillaceae; genus Paenibacillus; species Paenibacillus sp. P22. The sequence goes on from NZ_CBRA020000202.1 coordinate 3,280, forward strand.
AAGATGCCGGCGGCTCCGGCCTCCCCGCGTCATGGGGAGATGTATGCCGCTTCACCCGCGAACGGCTTGCCGAACGCTGTCTTCCTTACGAGGACGCCTCGCCCATGCTGTATTTGACGGAGCTTGTGCAGGGCTTCCGCACCAATACCGGCATCCGGTACGTGCTCGTCGACGAAGCCCAGGACTATTCCCCGTTCCAGTTCCAGTTTCTCAAAAGGCTGTTTCCCTTCGCCAAGATGACGGCGCTCGGCGACTTCAACCAAGCCATCTTCGCCCACTCCACGGAACTCGAAGGAAACGCCTTGCTGGCCGGCCTGTACGGAGCCGAGGAAACGGAAACGATCGTGCTCAGCCGCAGCTACCGCTCCACCCGTCCGATCGTCGAGTTCACCCGCTCAATGCTTCCGGGAGGCGATGCCATCATTCCATTCGACCGTCCCGGGGAGCTGCCCGAGGTGATCGCCTCCTCCGGCACGGCCGAACGGGACCGCCTTCTTGCCGCCAGCCTGCTGGAGCTGCAGCAAGCCGGCTCCGGCTCCGCAGCGGTCATCTGCAAAACGGCGGCCGAAAGCAAGGCGGCATGGGAAGCGCTGCGCTCCTATCCGGGTTTGGAGGAGCTGCGCCTCGTCACGAAGGATACCGCCACATTCCAGAGCGGTCTTATGGTCATTCCCGCTTACCTGGCCAAGGGCGTCGAATTCGACTCCGTTCTCATCCACGACGCTTCGGCCGAAGCGTACGGCGAAGAACGGCTGCGCAAGCTGTTCTACACGGCTTGCACGAGAGCGATGCACCGCCTGCAGCTGTTCAGCCCGGGCGAACCGAGCCGCTTCATCCTCGAGGCGGCGGAAGGAACCTATAGGCTGGAACCTTCCTTGTCTACGAAAAAATGAACGCGCAGCACGGATGAACGCCTAGTTCCGCTTCCGCATAGGATGTCATAGACAGACATCCTGTCGGGAGAGGAAGACGGATTCATGGAGCTCACGCTCACAGCCATCCATTGGGTTTACCTGCTGCTGATCGGCATCATCGTCGCTTTCATGGCCATGCGCCGCGATACGACGGTCGTCTGCGTGCTCGGCATCGGCATCATCGGCTTGCTGGCGAGCGGCACGCTGAGCGGCGCGGTCAGCGGAACGTTCAACAGCCTTATCTATGCGATCAAGGAATTGTCCGGAACCATCCTCATCATCTCCATTATCGTCGCGATGAGCCGTCTGCTCATGGAAACCGGCGTGAACGAGGTAATGATCCGGCCGTTCACGGGACTGATCCGCTCCCAGGGGATGGCCTTCTGGGGAATCGGCCTCATCATGATGGTCGTCTCGTTCTTCTTCTGGCCTTCTCCGGCCGTCGCGCTGATCGGAGCCGTCCTGCTGCCGGTCGCCCTGCGGGTTGGACTTCCGGCTCTCGGTGCGGCCATGGCGATGAACCTGTTCGGCCACGGCATCGCGCTGTCGGGAGATTACATCATCCAGGGCGCTCCCAAGCTGACGGCGGACGCGGCCGGCCTGCCGGTGTCCCAGGTCATGGAGGCGAGCGTGCCGCTCGTCATCGTCATGGGCGTCGTCACGACTCTGACGGCTTATTGGCTCATGAGACGCGATCAGAAGTCCGGCGCTTGGCGCGACGGCCTCGTCGGCTCCGGCCCCGCCGATTCGATTTTCGGAGGCGATCCGCATGCCCGGCCGTCCGCACAGTCCGCCGGCCTCGGCATCGGCATCAAGAGAGCGCTCGCCGTCCTCATTCCGCTCCTGTTCGCCGCCGACGTCGCAGTCATGTTCGCCCTCAAGCTGCAAGGAGGGGATGCGACCGCTCTCATCGGAGGAACCGCCGCCTTGATTACGGTCGTTCTGTCCATGCTTGCCCACCGCGGCGCGGGACTGGAGAAATCGACCGCCTACATCGTGGACGGCTTTCTGTTCGGCTTCAAGGTGTTCGGTCCGGTCATCCCGATTGCGGCCTTCTTCTACCTCGGCGATTCCGCCTTGCCGTCCTTGTTCGGCGAAGCCGCCCTCCCCGTCGGCTCCCACGGCATCGTCAACGATCTGGGCGTCGCGCTGGCCCACGCGGTACCGGTCAACGGAACGGTCGCAGCCGTAACGCTGACGGCGGCCGGCGCCATAACCGGCCTCGACGGCTCAGGATTCTCCGGCATCTCGCTGGCCGGCTCGATCGCCCATCTGTTCGGCACGGCGATCGGCTCGGGAACCGACACGCTGACCGCGCTGGGGCAGATCGCGGCCATCTGGGTCGGCGGCGATGACTTCACTCCCTTGAATTTCATTCCTGGAAACCAATTCCTGATTGCGACCGACAATCCCAATGGAGAC
>NZ_CBRA020000203.1:0-5815 GCF_000469945.2 Paenibacillus sp. P22
CGCCTCCTGTCCTGATCCTCTATATCTGGGTCCGTTCCCTGTTTCCGAATCATCCGGCGATTCTCTTCATTCAGCTCAGCGACTGGATGATGCGGTCCGAGATTCTCTCATAGCCTTCGTGATTGGGATGAAAATGGTCGGAGGACAAATAGCCGGAGCCATGCAGCTGGAACAGATCCAGCACCGGAACGAGAACCGCATGCGGGTCCTTGCTCAGGACGGCGAAAGCCTCGTCGTTCCATTTCTGTACGGGAACGATTCCTTCTTTCAATTCGGGAATGTCGTAGAATGGATTATATAGGCCGGCATAAGCGATGGTCGCGTCCGGATTGATGGCGCGGATCCGGCCGATCACGCTCTTGAACGATGCAATGGCTTCCGGAATGCGCGACGCGACGCTTTCCACCGAAATATCGGATGCATTGCCTTCCTCCGCTTGCGACAATGCAGTCCGGAACAAGTCGTTGCCTCCGATCGTGAGCAAAATCAGGTTCGCCTGCCGGATCGGGTAGGCCATCCCCTGGTCCTTTTCCAGCATTTCGTCCAGCTCGCTGGCCGTCAGGCCGGCGACAGCCAAGTTGTTGATTTGCTGAACCGGTTTTCCTGTCGCCTGGCCGAGGCCTTTGATCACCTGCTTCACATACCCTTCGCCGGTGTTGTCCCCGACGCCTTTCGTCAAGGAATCCCCCAGCGCGGTCACATAAATGGTTGAAGCCGCTGCGAAGGAACCGCCCGTCTCCGCGAGGACGGGCTTTTTTGCCGGAGCTGTCAGCCCGCTTCCGCTGCCGAGCATGTCCTGAACGGCATAAACAAAGCCTCCGCCGAGCAGCAGCGTGGCTGCAAGCGAGCCGGTGCCAAGAATCCGCCATAACCGGCTGGAATCCATTCTCTTTTCCCCCTTGACTCATTTACCGTTTTTTAATTTACGACGCTTTGTACTTAAAAATAAGGCTTTCGACAAGAATTTGCAAATAAAGCCAGCACAATGATTTCCGGCTTTTGACACCCTAAGGTCCCGCATCGGGAGCGACATGAAAAAACCGCTCCGGGATTCTCCTTGAAGCAGGAGAACCGGAACGGCTGTGCATGCGCCGAGCTGCCGGCGACGCCGGCAAATCAATCGTTGTAGCGGACGGATAAAGCTTCGGCGGCGGATCTGGCGAGAGCTCTCGCTTCCTCGGCATTCGAGGCGGTGCTGAGCGCTACCGCCATGCGGCGGCCCTTTCGCGTGTCGGGCTTGCCGAACACCCGAACTTGAGTCGATGGAACCGCAAGCGCGTCCTCCAGGCCTTCGATCGTGAAATCGCGGTGGTCCCGGGTCGCCTTGAGCGTATGGCTCGCTCCAGGGGACAGCAGACGGACAGAAGGAACCGGGAAGCCGAGAATCGCCCTCACATGCAGCGCGAATTCGGACAGGTCCTGGGTGGCCATCGTGACCATGCCCGTATCATGCGGCCTCGGCGACACTTCGCTGAACAGGACGCCCTCTTCCGTCAGGAACAGCTCGACTCCGTACAAGCCCCAGCCGCCGAGAGCGTCCGTGATCTGCCTGGCGATATGCTCCGACTGCTCCAGCTGGGCGGCGCTCATGCCGTGAGGCTGCCACGATTCGATATAATCGCCGTCCTTCTGCACATGGCCGATCGGCTCGCAGAAGACCGTGCCCGATACGGAACGGACCGTGAGCAGCGTGATTTCGGATTGGAAATGGACGAAGCCTTCGACGATAACGCGTTTCTTCTTGGCGCGTCCGCCTTCCATGGCGTAATTCCAGCAGCTGGCGATCTCCGCTTCGGAGCGGCAGACGCTCTGGCCTTTGCCCGACGAGCTCATGATCGGCTTGATGACGCATGGCAGTCCGAGCTCCAGCACGGCGTCGCGCATCTCCTCGTAGGAGTCGGCGAACCGGTACGGCGCTGTCGGCAGGCGCAGCGTCTCGGCCGCGAGCCTGCGGATGCCCTCCCGGTCCATCGTCAGCCTGGCGGCTCTTGCCGTCGGAACGACCTTGAAGCCCTCCTGCTCCAGCTCTACGAGAGTGGAGGTGGCGATCGCTTCGATTTCCGGAACGATGAGGTCGGGCTTCTCCAGCTTGATCAGATTCCGGAGCTGCTCCGGATCCAGCATATCGATGACATGGGAGCGATGGGCGACGCCCATGGCGGGAGCGTCTGCATACCGGTCGACGGCGACCGTCTCGACTCCCAGACGCTGCGCTTCGATAATCACTTCCTTGCCGAGCTCGCCTGAACCGAGCAGAAGCATTTTGCGGGCCCGCGAAGAGAGCGGAGAACCGTAGGACATGATGATACCCCCTATATAATGGCGTTGATGGCATCTGCCTCCATGGCAATGTATACCGAGACGAATGTCATCTTATTGTGGATGCTGTCTATCGAAAAATCAAGCTTGCCTTATGGAGAAACCTATGCGGATGAGCTCTTGGATCGCCTAGGGAACGATGAATCGGTGCCTGAAGCTGCGATGCACGCGAAACGATTCAGCCAAGAGTATAAGGCAGCTGTTCCGCATCAGGAAGCCGTCATTGTTTGAACGAGAAAAAAAGGGAAGACCCGGGATCGGCAGAGCGCGCTCTGCCGATCCCGGGTCTTTTCTAATCGTTCGCTGCCGCATTCGGCAGGTGAATCGCAAATGATCATTCCGTCCCCAAAGCTCAGCCTGGAAAAATAAGGAGCAGGCTCGGAACGGACCTTATCGGTGCATGTCCCGCTTTGCATGAGCGGATCAAGGCTTGAAACGAGCTTTATTCCTGCCAATGCGGCTTAGCGGAGGGAAGGGATCTATCCTGAAGCCTACGGCTTGGAAGCAGCCTTGGCGCCTCTCCTCCAGCCGCTCGCCTAGGCGGAGAGGAACCGGTACTGGGCATCGATGAGCCCGCGGTACACGCCTCCGTGCAGCATCAGCTGGGCATGGTCGCCCTGCTCGACGATGCGCCCGTGATCCAGCACGATGATATTGTCGCAGTGGCGGATCGTAGAGAGACGGTGAGCGATGATGAAGCTCGTGCGGCCGGCCAGCAGCGTCTTGAGCGCTTCTTGAATTTTGAGCTCCGTCTCGGTGTCGATGCTCGCCGTCGCCTCGTCGAGGATGAGAATCGCCGGATCGGCGAGCAGCGCCCGGGCGAAGCTGAGCAGCTGCCGCTGGCCCATCGACAGCACGCTGCCGCGCTCCTGGACCTCGGTGTCGTAGCCGTCGGGAAGGCTGGCGATGAAATCATGGGCATGCACGGCGCGCGCCGCCATCTCCACCTCCTCGTCGGTCGCGTTCAGCCGCCCGAAGCGGATGTTGTCGCGGATCGTGCCGGAGAAGATGAACGTGTCCTGAAGCACGATGCCGACCTGCGTGCGCAAGCTTTCGAGGGTGACGTCGCGGATGTCGGTGCCGTCGATCGTCACCCTGCCTTCCACCGGATCGTAGAATCGGCAGAGCAGATTGATGATCGTGCTTTTGCCTGAGCCCGTATGCCCGACGAGGGCGATCGACTGGCCCGCGCGAGCCTCCAGCGAGATGCCTTTCAAGGCCGGGCGGCCCTTTTCATATTCAAAGACAATATTCTCGAAGCTGACATCGCCCTTGATGCCGGTCAGCAGGCGGGCGCGGCCGCTTTCCTTGACGGTAGGATCCTCGTCGATGAACTCGAAGATCCGCTCCGAGCTCGCCATCGCGACGAGCAGCTGGGAGTACATCTGGCCAAGCCGGTTGATGGGATCCCAGAAGTTGCCCACGTAGTTGGCGAAGCCGACGAGCACGCCGATCGTGATCGCTCCGACCTGGATGAGATGGGAGCCGTACCAGAACAGAATCAGCGTGCCGATCGCCGAGGTGATTTCGATGACCGGACCGAACGTCTGGTTGAGCGCCGATGCGCGGTTCCAGCTGTTCAGGTTGACCGTGTTCATATTGTCGAAGAACTTGTAGTTTTCTTTCTCCTGGACGTAAGCCTGCGTCACCTTCATTCCCTGGATCGCTTCGTTGAGATGGGAATTGAGGCGGGACTGCTTGATCCGGACGTCCTGCCAGGCGAAGCGGATCCGCTTGCGCAGAGCCGTCGAGACGACGAACATGAGCGGAACCGTGATCATGACGCGAGGCCGAGCTTGAAGTTCCAGAGGAGCAGAATCGCCACGATGCCGACGAGCTGGATGCAGTCCATGAGCAGGTTGACGACTCCGCTCGTGAACAGGTCCTGCAGCGAGTTGACGTCGTTGGTGACGCGCACGAGCACGGAGCCGGCCGGGCGCTTGTCGAAGAAGCGGAAGCTGAGCTTCTGGATATGCTCGAACAGCTGCTGCCGCAGGTCGAAGATGACCTTCTGTCCGATAATGTTCGTATACTTGATCCGGATCGCGTTCGCAATCCATTGGATGATGTAGAGTGCCAGCATGACGCCGCCGTACATGAGCAGCATGCTCTTGTCGTTTTTGCCGATGGCGTCGTCGATGGCCAGGATGATGACGGCCGGAGCGGCCAGGCGCGTGAACGTGCCGAGCAGCATCATGAACACCATCGGGATGAGCTGGCGGTAATACGGCTTCATGTAGCCGAACAGGCGTCCGATCTGCTTCCAGTTGAACGGCTTCTCGATGATGTCGTCATCCTGGTACTTGAACCGCTGGCGCTGGGATTCCGCCGCGGCCTGCATTTGTCCGTCCAGGCTTCCCGCCTGGCCGGTTTCCGCAAGGATGTCCTTCTTCTTGCTTGCCATTATGCCGTTCCTCCCTTCACGGCCGGCTCGTCTTCGCCGCTTTGCGGACGGTCGGCGTACTGGATGTTGTAGACGTCGCGGTAAGGACCTTGCTGGCGGATCAGCTGCTGATGGGTGCCGCGCTGGGTGATCCGGCCTCCGTCCAGGACGAGAATTTCGTCGGCGTCCTTGAGCGAGCTGATGCGGTGGGCGATGATGAACGTCGTCCGGCCCCGCATCAGTTCCTTGAAGCCGGCCTGGATCTCATGCTCGGTTTCCATGTCGACCGCGCTCGTAGCGTCGTCGAGCACGAGGATATGCGGATTGCGGATCAAGGCCCGGGCAATCGCGATCCGCTGCTTCTGGCCGCCCGAGAGGCCCATGCCGCGCTCGCCGACGAGCGTGTCGTAGCCGAGCGGCAGCTCCATGATGAATTCATGGGCTTTGGACAGCTTGGCCGCGCGTTCGATCTCCTCCATCGTAGCGTCCTTGTTGGCATAAGCGATGTTGTCGCGGATCGAGGCCGAGAACAGGAAGGTTTCCTGGAAGACGGTCGCGATCTGGCTGCGCAGGCTCTGGACGTCGACGTTGCGGATATCGAAGCCGTCGACCGTGATGCGGCCCTGCTTGACGTTGTAGGCATGCATCAGCAGCTGGATGATCGTGCTCTTGCCGGAGCCTGTGCCGCCCAGCAGGCCGATCACCTTGCCCGGAGGGGCGTCGAAGCTGATGTCCCGCAGGGCAGGCTCCTTGTCCGCATAAGAGAAGGTGACGTTTTCAAACCGGACATGGCCTTTGATCGTATCCTTGTCGAGGACGACCGCGTCCTCGACGCTTTTCACATGGACGTAGGAATGGAGAAGTTCAAGCACGCGCTCCCCGGAAGCCTTGGACTGCGTGTAGTTGTTGATGAGGAAGCCGATGTTCCACATCGGACCGATGATGTACCAGATCATGCTGAAGAAGGCGACAAGCTCCCCAAGCGTCAGAGGCCCGTCGATGACCCGCASCCCCCCGGCTACGAGCAGGATGACGACGTGCCTGTATGTTCAAGTTCATCGATGATCATCATAAACGGGAATTCCCCTTAGCGAATATAAGGCCGGCCTTGAC
>NZ_CBRA020000204.1:0-13622 GCF_000469945.2 Paenibacillus sp. P22
GCGTTCTTTCTTCAGCTGCAGCAGCCTCTCGCGCAGTTCCCGGTTCTGTTCCGCCTTGCGCTCCAGAGCCAAAGCTTCCACGTCGATCCATCTCCTTCGAAGTCCGTCGCTTCCATGCGTCAGCACAGGCGCGGACCCGTTATAGTATGCTCAACCATCCGGACATTCCATGCCGGATGCCCCTTTTAACTCGTGAAATGATTCACAATGTTGTTAAGATGTGACGATTCAGTAACACCTAATTTACACCCCTGCTCCGAGGCTGTCAACCAAGGAATTTTGCTTGCGGAGCCCCGATTTCCAAGGGGAACCGGCTGTCCGGAGCCTAAAGGTCCCTTCGCTCAAAACAGGGGCCGCGAGCTCCGCCGCTTCCTTCGCCGGCATCCTTTTTTGACGCCATTCCATGTATCGTCGAGCAGGGCTTTCCTTCTTTCGGATTTGTTGTCCCCATCTGATGCAGGGTGCAAAAAAAAAAGCCTCTTGCATATGGATGCAAGAGGCTGTAAGCCGATCTTAACGCTTGCCGGGATCGTAAGGCTCACCCGCCGCCGCCGGAGCGCGGTTTTTGCCCGCCGCAAATGCGAGCAGCAGCAGCGTGAGGACGTAAGGCAGCATGTACAGGAACTCGTTTGGAATGGCCTTGGACCATTCGAACAGCTGCGCTTGGAAGCGCAGCGCCTGGGCAAAGCCGAAGAACAAGGCCGCCCCTGCCGCGCCGATCGGATGCCAGCGCCCGAAGATGATCGCCGCGATCGCGATGAAGCCCTGGCCGCTGATCGTCGTGTGCGAGAAATCGTACGTCGTTGTAAGCGAGATCGCTGCGCCGCCGAGACCGGCGAACGCGCCGCTCAGCATGACGCCGATGTAGCGGTACTTCGTGACGCTGATGCCGACGGTGTCCGCCGCGCCGGGATGCTCGCCGACGGCGCGCAGGCGCAGGCCGAAGCGGGTCCGGTACAGGACGAACCAGCTCAGGAACACGAGCACGTAGCAGATGTACGTGGTCGGGTAAGCCTTGAACAGCGCTTCTCCGATGAACGGAATATCCGAGAGGACCGGGATGTTCCACTTGGTGAAGGCGATGCCGGTCAGGTTCTCCGACTGGCCCTGGCCGTCGAACAGGCTCTTGACCAGGTAGATGGTCGCGCCCAGGGCAAGGATATTGATGACGACCCCGATAATGACCTGGTTGGCCTTTAGCGTGATGGAAGCCACCGCGTGCAGCAGGGAGAAGACGACGCCGCAGACGACCGCCATGAGGAGGCCGAACCAAGGCGAGCCGCCGCCGAAGCCCCATTCGCTGGAGAAATACGTGAACACGGCCGCGCTGAACGCGCCGACGATCATGAGGCCTTCAAGGCCGATGTTGACGACGCCGGAGCGCTCCGAGAAGATGCCGCCGAGCGCGGCCAGAATCAGGGCGGTCGAGAAGACCAGCGTGGTGTTGATCAGCTGAGCCAAAAGATCCATTTACGCCGCCCCCTTCTTTTCTTCCCGCCGTTTTTTGAAGAACGGCTTGAGGAACCATTTGACGATGCCGTGGCTGGCTACGAAGAAGATGACCGAGCCGATGACGATCCGGATGATTTCGTTCGGAACCTCAAGCTCGAAGTTCATGCCCTGCGAGCCGTAGCTGAGGAAGCCGAACAGAATCGCGCCGAACACGATGCCGAACGGGTTGTTGCCGCCGAGCAGAGACACGGCGATTCCGTCGAATCCGTAGCCCGGCTGCGCGTTCATGACCGCCATGGACTTGAACACGCCGAGAATCTCGAAGGCGCCGCCGAGACCGGCGAAGGCGCCGGAGATCATCATCGCCTTGACGATGCTGCCCTTGACGTTGATGCCCGCGTAGAAAGCGGCATCCGCGTTGTGGCCGCTGGCGCGCAGCTCGTACCCTTGGCGGGTCTTCCAAAGAATGTAGTAGAAAATGCCGGAGCAAAGCAGGGCGATGACCGTGCCCCAGTGGACGCGGGCATTGTCCATCAGAGCGGACAGCCAGTCGATGGATGCCGATGCCGACGGCAGCACATCCTGGGAGCGGTTCTGCCCTTTCTCGATCATGACGACGCGAACCATGAAGTTGGCGAAGTAATAAGCGATCCAGTTCAGCATGATCGTCGAAATGACTTCGTTGATTCCGCGACTCGCTTTGAGCCAGCCGGCAAGGCCCGACCAGATCGCGCCCGCAAGGCCGCCTGCCAGAACGGCCAGCGGAAGATGGATGAACCAAGGCAGATCGGTGTTGATGCCGACCCATGTAGCGGCCGTCATCCCCATGATGAACTGGCCTTCCGCACCGATGTTGAACAATCCAGCGCGGAACGCGAACGCAACCGACAAGCCGGTGAAGATCAGCGGCGTGACCTGGCGGATAGCTTCGCCGAAGTCGTAGGTAGTCCCGAAAATTTTGACCAGCATGGCCTTATAGGCTTCGAAAGGGTTGAATCCGCCCATCCACATGACGATGGCGCCGACGATCAGGCCGAGAATGATGGCCAGAATCGGAACATAGGTGGACTGTTTCGTGAATATTTGATTGAGACGCTGCATCCGTTGTCCTCCTGTCTCAGCCTGTATGGCCGGCGGCGGCTCCCATGGCGTTGCCCGCCATCATGAGTCCGATTTGCTCTTCGTTTTTCTCGTCCGCTTCCATCTGGCCCATGAACCGTCCCTCATAGATGACCGCAAGGCGGTCGGAGAGGCCGTACAGCTCCTCCAGCTCGAAGGAAACGAGAAGCACCGCTTTGCCCGCGTTGCGGGCCTCGATGAGCTGCTTGTGCACGAATTCGATGGCGCCGACGTCAAGGCCGCGAGTCGGCTGCACGGCGATAATCAGCTCCGGATCGCGGGTGAGCTCCCGGGCGATGATCGCCTTCTGCTGGTTGCCGCCCGACAAGGAGCGGGCTTCCGTATGGATGCCGGACATCCGCACGTCGAACTGCTCTGCGAGCTTTTTGGCGTTCTCGTCCATTGCCTTGTAGTTCAATAGACCCTTATGAGTAAAAGGCTCTTTGTAATAGTTGTTCAGCACCATATTCTCGCTGACGCTGAAGTCGAGCACGAGACCGTGCTTGTGCCTGTCCTCGGGAATATGCGATACGCCGGCTTCCGTCACCGTGCGTACGGAGGTTCCCAGCAATTCCTTGCCGAGCACCTTCACCGAGCCGCCGCTTGCCTTGCGCATGCCGGTGATCGCCTCGATGAGCTGCGTCTGCCCGTTGCCGTCGACGCCGGCGATGCCGAACACTTCGCCTGCGCGGATGTCGAAGGTGACATGGTCGACGACCGGCTTGCCGTGCTCGCCCGGAACGACCAGATCCTTCACTTCCAGCACCGGCTTGCCCGGCTTGCTCTTCTGCTTGTCCACCTGGAAGCTGACCGAACGGCCTACCATCATTTCCGCCAGCTGGCGCTCGTTGGATTCCTTCACGGAAACGCTGCCGATGACTTTGCCCCGGCGGATGACGGTGCAGGTGTCCGCAATCTCCATGATTTCCTTGAGCTTATGCGTAATGAGAATGATCGATTTGCCTTCGCGAGCCAAATTGCGCAGAATGACGATCAGCTCTTCGATCTCTTGAACGGTCAGAACGGCTGTCGGCTCGTCGAAAATCAGGATGTCCGCGCCGCGGTAAAGCGTCTTCAGAATTTCGACCCGCTGCTGCATGCCGACGGTGATATCCTCGATCTTGACGCGCGGATCCACCTTCAGGCCGTACTGCTCGGAAATCTGCTTCACGCGTTCATTGGCGCTCTTGATATCGATCGTAGCGCCTTTGGTAGGCTCGTTGCCCAGAATGATATTCTCCGCTACAGTAAAAGGCTTGACCAGCTTGAAGTGCTGATGGACCATGCCGATCCGCAGCTCGATCGCCTTGCCGGCACCGTCGATAACCACGGGACTGCCGTTGATTTCGATATGCCCCTCGTCAGGCTGATAGAGCCCGAAAAGGATATTCATGAGAGTCGACTTGCCGGCGCCGTTTTCTCCTAGAAGGGCATGGATCTCTCCCTTTCTAAGCTGCAGGCTGATGTTGTCGTTTGCGACAATGCCGGGAAATCTCTTGGTGATTCCTTTCAGTTCTGCTACGATCGGCCTTTGCTCCATCCTTGCATCTCCTTCCCTTTTACGGCAAAAAGAACAAGGCCGGCTCTAGAAGCTGGCCTTGTCTTTGGGCTCGGGCAATCTTACTTGCTTGGCGCGGTTGGTACCGTGATTTCCCCGCCCGTAATTTTCGCTTCGTACTCTTTTACTTTGGCCATTACGTCCTCAGGAACGTTAGGGTTGTTCTCCGGAAGGCCTACGCCGCCGTCTTTCAGGCTAAGCGTACGAGTCGATCCGCCTTCGAATTTGCCGTCGGCCAGATCCTTGGAAACCATTTCTACCGCTTGGTCGACACGTTTAACCATGGAAGTCAGCGTGATGTCGTTGCCGAAGTCGACGGATTGGTCTTTGTCGACGCCGATAACCCATACTTTTTGACCTTTGCTGACGCGCTCTTTGGCTTCGGTGAAGACGCCGTTGCCGCTGCCGCCTGCAGCATGGTAGATGATGTCGGCGCCATCGTTGTAGATCGTGGCTGCAGCCGCTTTGCCAAGGTCAGGCTTCGTGAAGTCGCCCACATAGCTGACTTTTACCGTAGCATCCGGATTGACAGCTTTCACGCCAGCCGTGAAGCCGGCTTCGAATTTGCCGATCAGATCGCCTTCTACGCCGCCGACGAAGCCGACTTTGTTCGTCTTGGTCGTCAGGCCTGCAACGACGCCGACGAGGAAGGAGCCTTCGTTCTCGGCGAACATGACGGATTCAACGTTAGGAGCGTCGACGACGGAGTCGATGCTCGCGAGCTTCGCATCCGGGTTTTGCGTGGCCACGTTGGTCATCGCTTTATTCATCATGAAGCCGATGCCCCAAGTCAGGTCGTAGCCGCCTTTGATCAGCGTGTTCAGGTTCGGCTCGAAGTCGGCGTCGCCCTTCGATTCAAGAGCCTTTACTTTGATGCCGGTGTCTTTTTCGAGCTTCTGGAGGCCTTCCCAAGCGGATTGGTTGAAGGACTTGTCGTTGATGCCGCCGCCGTCCGTAACCATGCCGATCTTGAACTTGGAGTAGTCGGCGTTGGAGCCGCCTGCATTCTCCGTATTGGCAGGTGTGTTGGAACCCGCTGCTCCGCCCGCATTCTCGGAGTTATTATTGTTCTTCGAACCGCAACCGGAAACAACGAGCATCATAGCGAGCGCAGATACACTCAGTACTTGGAACGGCTTGCTTGTCCATTTCATCTGTGTATTTCTCCCCTGTCCTATACGTTTTGATTGGATATAGTTATTATAGCCTATAATCAATAAGAGTCAATGAGAAAGTGTTATTAAAACTTACACCGTGAAAGCATTTACATCTGAATTATCCGAAGCTTTTTCATTTTTCATGAAATAAATTGGATAAATATGACCACTATTTAACTGTAAAACTTACATGGCCCTTACAGAGAAAATTACTCCATCCCTCTTACCTTTCCCTCACCCTCGGATATTATACCGGACCGCCTGAACATAAGCAACAGCCCTCATGCACAATTGTGCATGAGGGCTGCAAGGTTTCAAATCCTAAGTTAGACTTTATCCGGACCGCTGCCGGTTCCGTCTCCGCCGATGTCGGTGCCGCCTGTATTGGCGTCCGTAATGCTCTCGCCAGAGGTCGATCCTTCACCGGGATCGCGAGGCTGGATGCGGACCTTGACACCGCCGATCGTGTCGATCGTCGGCTCGCCGGCAGGCTCTTCGCCGCCTGCGTCGCCGCTGCCGGAACCGTCGCCGTTCTCGGAGCCGGTCTCGATCAGGTTGCGGATCTGCTCCAGGTCGAGCGTCTCGAGACGAAGCAGCGTCTGAGCGATCAGATGCACTTCCTTGCTCTTCTCGGTAAGCAGCTGCTTCGCGCGGTTGTAGCTCTCGTTGATGAAGTTCTGCATCTCCTGGTCGATCTCGTAAGCAATCTTGTCGGAGTAGTTCTGCTCATGGCCGATATCCCGTCCAAGGAATACCTGGCCTTGCGTGCTGCCGAACTGCATCGGACCGAGCTTGTCGCTCATGCCGTATTCCATGACCATGCTGCGGACGATTCCGGTCGCTTGCTTGAAGTCGCTGTAGGCACCGGTTCCGATTTCTCCGATGAACAGCTCCTCGGCTACGCGGCCGCCCAGCAAGCCGGTGATCTTGTCGAGCATCTCCTGCTTGGTGATGAGCATGCGGTCTTCCTTGGGAAGCATGATGACATAACCGCCGGCGCGTCCGCGAGGAATGATCGTGACCTTGTGAACCATGTCGGCATTCTCCAGGAAGTAGCCGATAATGGTGTGGCCCGCCTCGTGGTAAGCGACGATGCGCTTCTCGCGGTCGCTGATGACGCGGCTTTTCTTCTCGGTGCCCACGATGACGCGGTCGATCGCTTCATCGACCTCGGTCATGCCGATATCCTTCTTGTTGCGTCTTGCGGCAAGCAACGCCGCTTCATTAAGAAGGTTCTCGAGATCGGCGCCGGTAAAGCCCGTCGTCCGCTTCGCGATGATGTCCAGCTTGACGTCCTTGTTGAGCGGCTTGTTGCGCGCGTGGACTTTGAGGACGGCCTCGCGTCCTTTTACATCCGGGCGGTCGACCGTGATCTGACGGTCGAAGCGGCCTGGACGAAGCAGCGCGGGATCCAGAATGTCCGGACGGTTGGTGGCGGCTACGATGATGATGCCTTCGTTGGCGCCGAAGCCGTCCATCTCGACGAGCAACTGGTTGAGCGTCTGCTCGCGCTCGTCATGTCCGCCCCCGAGGCCTGCGCCCCGCTGGCGTCCGACAGCGTCGATCTCGTCGATGAAGATGATGCAAGGCGCGTTCTTCTTGGCGTTCTCGAACAGGTCGCGGACGCGGGATGCGCCTACGCCGACGAACATCTCGACGAAGTCCGAGCCGGAGATGCTGAAGAACGGAACTCCGGCTTCGCCTGCGACAGCGCGGGCCAGGAGCGTCTTGCCGGTACCCGGAGGGCCCACCAGCAGCACGCCCTTCGGAATGCGGGCGCCGACTGCGGCGAACTTGCGCGGATCCTTGAGGAATTCGACGACCTCGACGAGCTCTTGCTTCTCCTCGTCGGCGCCGGCGACATCCTCGAACGTGACCCGCTTCTTCTCTTCGTTATACAAACGGGCTTTGCTCTTGCCAAAGTTCATGACCTTGCCGCCGCCGCCCTGTGCCTGATTGATCAGGAAGAAGAACAGGATGAAGATGATCACGAACGGAATGATGGAGGTCAGGAATGTAAGCCAGATGCTCTGGCCTTTCATTTTCTTGTACTCGATTTGGATTCCGTTCTTCAAGGCTGTATCCGAAATCTGCTTGGAGGTGTATTCCTCCGCGTTTGTGTAGGTGAAGAACTTGAGCGAATTGCTTTCAGACCCCGCTGGCGTTTTCTTGTATTCACCGGTCACCAGATACGTGTAACTGTCGAATTGAACCGTCAGCTTGTCGATGTTGTCAGCCTGGAGCTGCTGTTGGAACTCGTCGTAACGAATCTGGGTGCTGTTTTCGTCCTGATTGCTGATGAATTGGACAATTCCGACGGTTACCAGGAAAATAAGCAGGTAAAATCCAGTGTTCCGGATGATTCGATTCATCCCCTACCTCCTCTCAAGACGCTTCAAATATTTTACCATAGCCTGTCTGACCATCTCAACAGAACCCCGGTTCAGGGCAGGCAAGGGAAATCGCAAAGTGGCTATTTGGTGTAGACTTCCGGTTTCAGGATGCCGATGTAAGGGAGATTGCGGTAGTATTCCGCATAGTCGAGGCCGTATCCGACGACGAAAGCATCCGGCAGCGTGAAGCCGGTATAGTCGGCATCGAGATCGACCGAGCGGCCCGACGGCTTGTCGAAGAGCGTGACGACCGTGACGGACTTGGCGTTGCGCCTCTCCAGCACGTCGATCAGATAGCTGAGCGTAAGCCCGCTGTCGATGATGTCCTCGACGATCAGCACGTCGCGGCCTTCCACGGATACGTCCAGATCCTTGATGATCTTGACGACCCCGGAGGATTTCGTGGAAGCTCCATAGCTCGATACGGCCATGAAGTCCATCTCCAGAGGCACGCGTATTTCCTTAACCAGGTCCGCCATGAAAATAAACGCACCCTTGAGCACGCAGATGACAAGCGGGTTGCGGCCTTCGTAATCGCCGGTCAGAATCTCTCCGAGCTCCTTGACCTTCCTCTGGATCTCTTCCTCGCTGTGCAGAATCTCTTGAATGTCGTTATGCAAGTTGTGTTCCTCCCGATGACCTTAATCCTATAGTTATGAATCCAATAAGCCTGGTTATTCTCCATTCTCTTCGCCGCCGAAGCCGCGGGCCGGAATCGGCGCCGATTCGACGACGAGCAGCCGCCGGCTGCCCGGCTCCGCCGCGGCATCCGCCGAGCGGCGGATGCCCGGAATCCAAAGGATTCTGCCCTCGCCGTCGCACAGAAGCGGCAGCAAGCCCCTGCGGGAAGGCGGAACCTTGGCGTCAACGAACATATCTTGCACCTTTTTGGTGCCGTTTAGTCCCATCGCGCTCATCCGGTCGCCCGCCCTGCGGGGCCGCACGGCAAGAGGAAGCGACAGCTTGTCCAGGTCGAATACGGCGCGGTGCGGGCCAGCCTGCGCCGCCTGCGCGACCGCCCGCCCGTCCAGATCTTCCAGCGTCCGGAATGCAAACAGAAGGCCCGCCTCTTCAAGCACGAGCCGTCCGTCCAGCGGAGCCTCGCGTTCCTCCAGGGCTGCCTTCTCGGCGGGGCGCCGCTCCCAGGAGAGCTGCCCGTACTCCCGGCGAAAGCGCAGTCCGCGGGAGAGGTCGATGCGCCAGTTGGACGGCTCCGCCGCCAGTGCGCCAAGACGTATATTCTCCACCTCTTCAAACCCGGTGGGTTCCTTTTCCAGAGCGAGATAATCTAATATTAGTTTAATCAATCTCCTTTGTAAAGCGACGTGGAGACCCGCCAAATCCGCGCCCCGCATCGTCATTCCGGCTGCGGTGGAGGCGACCAGAGACCGGTGGAGGGACTCCGTTTCCCGGTCCAGGAAATCCGCCTCCGCCGAGGCGGCCTCGGCAAGCCTGCACAGCGACGGCCGGAGCCGCGCGTTGAAACGCTCCAGCGAAGGAATCGCCTCGAGCCGCACGGCGTTGCGGAAGTAATCCGGATGCTCGTTGCTGCTGTCCGTGAAGGAAGGAACGCCGAAGCGGCGGCAGTAATCCAGGAGGTCCGACTTGCCTATACGCAGGAGAGGACGGATAAGTTCCACTCCTCCTTCGCTGCGCCGGGGCGCAATGCCCGCAAGGCCGGACGGCGCCGTGCCCCGGATGATCCGCATCAGCACGGTTTCCGCCTGGTCGTCCGCATGGTGGGCAAGCGCGATCGCCGACGCCCCGTGGGCTGCCGCGGCTTCATGCAGGAACTTGTAGCGCAGCTTGCGCGCCGCATCCTGCTTGTTGCCGCCTCTGCTCTCCAGATAAGCCGGCACATCCAGCTCCGCGGAATAAAAAAGGATGCCGAGCTCCTCGGCAAATGCCCGCACTCCCTCATGCTCGGACCTGGACTCCTCCGGCCTGAAGCCGTGATTCGCGTGGGCCGCTCCAAGCCGCAGCTCCCAGCGTCCGGCAGCTGCATGGAACGCATGCAGCAAAGCCATGGAATCCGGTCCGCCGCTGACGGCGACGACGATCGCCGCCCCCCGTTCCCAGAGCCCTTCCTTGAATCCGCGCTCCAGCTCCTCGACCAGCCTCTCCATGCTCCAGCCCTCCCGATGCTTGCTTCATCCTCGCGCCCCGCGGCTTTCCGCCTTTGACCAACGTCCGGAGCGCCTTTCGAGCCGTCCTTCACAGCCTCTTTTTGGAACCTAATCAGTCATTCGGCTTGAAGAACGCCTTTCCTTAGCCTTGTCCGAGCAGCAGCCAGTACAGCACCGCGGCGAGAGCTCCGGACGACAGCAGGAACAGCGCCTTCGTCCAGCCCGGCACGGCGCCCGCCCGCTTCTTGGGGCCGCCCCCCGTCCCGATCCGCCGCATGACGACGCTCCATGCCGCGCCCGCGTCCTCCGCATTCCGGAAGCCGCCGGCAAAAGCCCTCTCCAGCCACCCTGCGAACGGACGCAGCTCCGGGCTTTCCGAGGCAAGCTTGAGCAGCTCCTGCGGCGAGCGGTTTTGCGGGAGGGTGCCGGCCGTATGGCGGTAGAGCGCCTTTTCCTGAAACAGCTGGACGCATAGCACCCCGAAGGAGAACAGGTCGTAGGCCGCATCCGAGGCGCGGGTGCCCGCATTCCAATAGCCGCGGTCGTAAATCTCCGTGAACTGGCGGATGCTCTTGCCGAACGCTGTCACGCCGCCGTAATCGACCAGCTCCACATGCCCGTATTCGGCCGCAAGGATATTGTCCATCTTGAGATCGCCGAACGCCCATCCCGACTCATGCAGCTCGGCCAGCCGCTGCAGAAGGTTGTAGCCCGCGATCGGAAACCATTCCGCTCCCCGGGCAGCAAGAAAGGCGGGGAGCTTCGTTCCCCGCACATATTTCATCACATAGAATGGATATTCCTTGCCGCCTGCGAGCTTCAGATCGTCGACGTCGTGCAGGAAGGGCTCGGCCCGGCTCCCGGCCCGGCCTTCCAGCGCCTGCAGCACGTTGATCTCCGACTGCAGATCGACCGTGTCCGCGCCGACCTTCAGCGCCAGCAGGCGCCGGTCCCGCTCGACCAGATACACCTTGCCGTTGGCCCCTTCTCCGAGCATGCGCTCGACCCGGTAGCGGCGCCTGCGCCACTTGCCGGTAATGACCATGCCTTTATCCAAATGAAGCTTAAACGACGTATCCACTCATCATCCCGTCCTCTTCGCCGCCCCGCCGCCGGTCGTCCCTGCCCCGATAATGCTCGATGACCTGCAGCAGGGCGGGGCCCGTCGGCGTCGTGCCGCGCATCTGCAGCTTGGGGAACAGAGACTGCACGCCGCTCAGGTTCGTGGTCCAGTCCAGATCCAGGGAAGCGTCGTCGCCATGCCCATTGCCTGGGAAATGAAAGACGGACAGCTCGCTGATTCCCTGCCTCGACTGCAGGCTGAGCATCAGGTCGCGGATGGCTTCCTCCACGGCCGCCATCTTGGGCTTCATGCTGGCGCTGGCGTCGATGAGCAGCGCGACCCGCAGCTTGCTCGTCTCTCCGAGCTCGTCCATGACTCGCACGACCTCGCTGCGCTTCTCCGGCGGCAGCTCCTCGATGGCTCCTTCGCCGCCGAGCACCGACTTCAGTTCCTTCTGAACGACCTGCTGAATCGTCTGCACGACGGTTTTGCGCGTCATCATCTGCACCGTCTGCGACAGCTGGCGGGTGCTCGCCATCCGGCTCATGCCGCCGCCCGCATGGGCGATCTCCTGAATTTCCTTGGCTCCGTATTCGCCGAGATCGCCGCCGTCGAGCACGCCGACCACATTCACCGTGATGCCGTCCGACAGCGCCTGGGCGGCAGCGACGACGGGGCTGAGGCCGACATTGGAGCAGCCGTCCGTTATAAGCAGAATTTGTTTCATGATTTACCCTCCAGAACTTGGGATGCAGGTAAGTCTAGAAATCAACTTATCTATCTACCAGCTTTCCCGATTCCGGAAGGATTCATAACTTAACGCAGAGGATAACCTCGCTTGTAGGGAGCCTGCTCCGTGCGGCCGCCCTCCGTCTTGAGGATGGCATCGACCGCCCAGTAAGGATTGCGCAGCATCGCTCGTCCGACCGCAGCCAGATCCGCATCGGCCGTTCCGACGACCGCAGCAGCGACTTCGGGCTCGTCGAGCATGCCGACAGCGATGACCGGGAGGCCCGTCGCCTCCTTGATCCTGCGGGCCATCGGAGCCTGATAGGCGGGGTAGTTGCCCGGCTTGAGATCGCCGTCCGGAGGCGCTTCGCCGCCAGAGGAGACATCGAAGACCTCGACGCCGGCTTCCTGATAGCGGCGGGCCAGCTCGGCGCCGTAATCCAGATCGTACCCGCCTGCGATGTATTCCATGGCCGAGATCCGCATGACGAGCGGCATGCCTTCCGGCAGCACCTCTTTGACCGCCCGGATCACCTCGCAGCCGAAGAGCATCTTGTCCTGTCCGTACTTGTCCGTGCGATGGTTGAGAGACGGGGAATGGAACTGGTGGATCAGATACCCGTGGGCGCCATGCAGCTCGATCGTGTCGAACCCGGCTTCCACCGCGCGGCGGGCGGCTTGACGGAACAGCTCCACCTGGGCTTCCGCCTCCTCGGTCGCCAGCTCCCGGGGAGTCTTCCAGCCCTCCGGCTCGACGGGAATCGGAGATGAGCTGACCGGCACAGCGGCATCGGTCGCCTTGCGCCCGGCATGCGCGATCTGCACGCCGACCTTGGCGCCGTAACGCCGGCATTCGTCCACGATGCGCTTATAGGCCGGAATCTGCTCGT
This sequence comes from Paenibacillus sp. P22, assembly GCF_000469945.2. Classification (NCBI taxonomy): domain Bacteria; kingdom Bacillati; phylum Bacillota; class Bacilli; order Caryophanales; family Paenibacillaceae; genus Paenibacillus; species Paenibacillus sp. P22. Next base: position 12,488 of record NZ_CBRA020000204.1, read on the forward strand.
CCGACCACAGGCCGAGGCAGCGGTTCGTAATCCGTCCGTCCGGCTCCACATTGGTCATTTCCATAATGATCAGCCCGGTGCCGCCGACCGCCCGCGATACATAATGCACATAATGCCATTCATTCGGCGTTCCGTCCTCGGCATCGACCGAGTACTGGCACATCGGCGGCATGACGATCCGGTTCTTCAGCTCGAGATTGCTCAGGGTAATCTTGTCCGACAGCTTGGCCATTCCATTCTCTCCTTCTTTCTCTGTTGTCCGATAAATTCGACTTGTCTCTATTATATGCCATCCCGATGGCAAAATAAAAAAAACGCGTTCCCCTCGGCAGGGGAACGCGGATAGCCAACAACGGCCTCTAGTTATTTCTTCCTATTATTCGGCATGATTTTGAATAGACCTGATCGTTCGAAAATTCCGGGGCGGTATTCCTATTTTCTTCTTGAACATTTTGGAAAAGAGAAGCGGATCCTCATAACCGACGGAGCGCGCAATGTCGGCGATCGACAAACGGGAGTCGCGAAGCAGTTCGCAGGCTTTCTCCATTCGGTAATTCATCAGATAGTCCTGTGGCGACATGGATAAGGCTTCCTTGAACAGGCTTGCCAGGTAAATCCGATCGATGCCGACGTTAAGCGCGATGTCGGATATGTAAATCCGGTTGCCGAAATTCATATGCACATACCCTAATGCTTGACGGATATACCGCTCTTTCTGGCCCTGCGGCCTACCGCTCTTGTTTCGCTGCGCGATAACAGCAAGGTCGGCAAGCTCTTTGAAAAAGCGGTATAGCGAACTTTGGCGGGCAAATGCCAAGCTTGGACTATATGCGCTATGAGCATCAAATGCATGGATGAACGTCTCAAACCACGAGTAGTCTGCAGCGAAGAATATGGGATTGTCTCGCGTCAAATTAATTTCCGCAAGCAAGGGTTCCGCAGAGCTGCCGCTGAACGCCAGCCACGAACAAACCCACGGATCCGTTTCGTCGGCGGTATATTGGGATACCGAATCGGGGTAAATCAAAAAGCCTTGCCCCCTGCCCAGAGACCAGGTCTTCCCATCCGCCTTGAACACGCCTTTTCCGGAATGAATGAAATGGAACTTATAGTGRTMCCGRYCGGAGGAGCTGGA
>NZ_CBRA020000205.1:0-4767 GCF_000469945.2 Paenibacillus sp. P22
TCCGGGTTTTGCGTGGCCACGTTGGTCATCGCTTTATTCATCATGAAGCCGATGCCCCAAGTCATGTCGTAGATACTTCGAGCCTTCCAGAATGTCTTCGCGTTCGAAAAGTGCCGGAGGATCGGGAAGCATCCGGGTGCGCAGCCACTTTCCGTGCAGATCCGGATGGCGGACGAGCAGCTCCTCCGCCTGCAGCAGCTGGCCGGGGGACAGCTGCGGATCCAGCCAGGTATAGGATTTGCGGACCGCGAACAGTCCTCCGGCGATGAGGCGGCTATGCTCCCTGTGAAGGCTCATATGGGCTTCGATGAACTCGGGAGGCACGATGATCTCCGCATCGAGGAAGATGAGATGCTGTCCGCGCGACGCATGGATGCCCATATTGCGGGCTCGGGGCCGGCCAATGTTCCTCGTCATGCGGTAATACCGGAATTCGAACGGGAAAGAGCGGCCGGAGGCGATGCCGGGGGTCTCGTCGTCCGAAGCGTCGTCGATCATGATGACCTCGACCTTGGACAAGTCGTACGTCTGCGCTTCGAGAGAATACAGCGTGAGCAGATTAAGCGGATAGCGGTTATGGGTCGGCATGATGATGCTTACCTCGATCGCGATAAGGAGCGCCTCCTTTTCAGACGGCCCGGCATCAAGTCCTCAGCCTGCTCTTGATCCATCGATCCAGCAGCGGCCACCAGCGCTGCCGGGTCGCTTCGGCTTCCAGCTCGATGACAGGCAGATTGCGGATTGTGCCCATCCCTTCGTGGACCCGGTATTGGATCAGCGCCTCATCCACATATTGGAAGTCAGCTCCGCTCAGGACGGCGCGGAACCATAAGTCGTAATCATGGGTGTAAGGCAGCGACTCGTCGAACAGGCCAAGATCCAGAAGCAGTTTTTTGCGGGCTACCACCGTGCAGCCGTTGATCGGGCAGTAGTGCTCGAATGCCTTCAGAAAGTCGCTGACATGGGCATATTTGGGCGTTACGTTCCGGCTTGTGACATGACCGGTCCCGTCAATGACGTCGTAATCGCTGAAGGATATTTCTCCGTTTCTCGGAATCATGAGCGCCAGCTGCTTCTCCAGCTTGCCCGGATAGAACCGGTCGTCGGAGCTCAGCCAGGCGATGTAGTCGCCCGCGGCGATCGCTATGCCGGCATTCAAGGCGCTGGCCGTGCCTCCGTTGGATTTTGCGCAGAGGTAAATCCCTGGAAACTGCAGATAGGGCAGCAGCAGCTCCCTGTGCAGCGTGGATCCGTCGTCCACGACGACGATTTCCTTGTTGGGATAGGTTTGCTCCATCGCGCTTTGGATCGCGCTGCCTATATAGGGGTCGTTGTAGAACGGAATGATGATCGATACCAACGGACTGGACAAAGGGGACAGCTCCTCCTTATCGCGCGTTTCGCTTGTTTTACGACAGCGTATGTGCGCCGTTCCGAGCTTGCACCGGATATGCGCCTTGCCCCGCCGAGGCCGGGCTTGTCCGGCTTGCGGGACCGTCCGCCGACGGGAGTCCGGGCCAGCTCCCGGTGAGGACAGCGGTCCCGGCCCTAAGCCTCGCCGCCGCCTGATGCGCCGCTTGCTTCACCGGAAATTAACGGAACATTTCCCGGGACACGCGCATAGAGTAGGAAACACAAGTCGTCAGGCTTGGGCTACCATGGCGGTCGAGCCGGGGCGAGGGAACAGGGACAAGAGGGGCGGCCGGCTGGCCGCGCCTCTACTCGTGTCTCCGCTTGCGGCCGCCGTTCTCACGGCAATATTTGCGGGAGGGAATGCGGATGAGTTCCGAAATGGAGCGCTGGCTCGGCCGGCGCGGCGTAACCGTCGATGATGTGGCTTCAATCGTGCTTTCCCTGCAGCTTCCCTACAATCCTCTGCTCACGATGGAGGAATGCACGGAAAGCGTGCGCACGGTGCTGGGCAAGCGGGAGGTCCAGTACGTGCTCTACACGGGCATCGCCTTGGATGAGCTGGCGGAGCGCAAGCTGCTGCCGCATCCTTTGCAGGCCATCATGGAGAAGGACGAATCGCTCTACGGCGTCGACGAGACGCTGGCGATGGGCATAACGAACGTATACGGAATGATCGGCTTGACCAGCTTCGGATATCTTGACAAGGTCAAACCCGGCATCATCAGCCATCTGAACGACAAGACGACAGGCAAGGTCCACGTCTTCCTGGACGACCTCGTGGCGGGGCTGGCCGCCGCCGCTTCCGCCCGGATCGCCCATCAGGATCCCAAGGCGCTGAGCTACAGCGCCTTGGACGCGAGCGAAACCTCGGATTGAAAAAGAGGGATTCCGCATGCCGGGGACGAATGTACCTGCTGAAGCTCCGGCATGCTCCTTCAGCTCCGTGCGCCGCGAGGCGCCGGAATGCCCGAATCCAGCCGGACGAACAGAGATCCATCGGCTTCGCCGCAAGTTTCTTCGCATGTGTTCAAGACGTTTTCTTCCCCTTCCTCTCGGGACGGAGGACAAGCCTGGCAAGGCCCTAGCGGCCGCAGAAATACTCCTTCCGACCCTTTTCCAATCCGCAATCCGGGCCGAACGCGCCGATCCGACAGTCCTGTTTCTTGCGGGAAATTATTTTCCTATGCTATGATTGTGAGATCATGTGGCCTGTTTCCGGAATATCAGGAGGTACCTTTCATGTGGACGGTCATCTACATCGCGCCTACCGCGAGAATCGCGGAGAGGATCCAAAAACGGCTGACGGAAGAAGGCTTTCTCGTACAGACACGTCCGATAAACATGTCCAAGCAGCAATACGAGATTCTCGTTCCGTCCGGAGAGCTGGAGGAAGTCCAGGAGGTCCTGAGCTCCATTCTTCATTCGTGATGGCCGGTTCGACTATACTTTAGCGTCTTGAGAGGTGTCACTCGTGTTCAAGGACTTATTTCATAAACGCAAATACGCGACCGTTCCGTCGGAACGGGAGCGCAGCGACAGCCAGGAGCGTCCCAAACGGGACATTCCCGAAGGGCTGATGAACAAGTGTCCCAAATGTGGGACGATTCAATTCAGCAAGGAACTGGAGAAAAACCTGAAAGTATGTCCGTCATGCGGGCATCATTTCCGGCTGAGCGCCTGGGAGCGTATCGGAATGACGCTCGATGACGGACGTTTGTCTGAATTCGACGCCGATATGATTTCCGAGGATCCGCTGGAGTTCCCGGGCTACGCCCCCAAGCTGGAAACCCAGAAGAAAAGCTCCGGCCTGAAGGATGCTGTCGTCACGGGCACCGGCGAGATCGGCGGCTTCCCCGTCGTCGTCGCGGTCATGAGCTTCGACTTCTTCAGCGGCAGCATGGGCTCGGTCGTCGGGGAGAAGATTACCCGCGCGATCGAGCAGGCGCATGAGCGCCGGCTGCCTATGATCATCTTCTCGACTTCGGGCGGCGCCCGGATGCAGGAGAGCATCCTGAGCCTCATGCAGATGGCCAAGACGAGCGCAGCGCTGGCCAAGTTCCAGTCGGACGGCGGCCTCTACATCTCCGTCATGACGGATCCGACCACCGGCGGCGTCACGGCCAGCTTCGCGAGCCTTGGCGACTACAATCTGGCCGAGCCCGGCGCCCTGATCGGCTTTGCAGGCCGGATCGTCATCGAACAGACGATCCGCCAGAAGCTGCCGGACAATTTCCAGACGGCGGAATTCAACCTGCAGCACGGTCAGCTGGACCGCGTCGTTCACCGCAAGGACATGAAATCGACGCTGACCCGCGTGCTGGACATGCATGCCCCCGTGAAGGAGGAGACAGCCCATGGCGTCTGAATTGCCTTTTGAGAAGCCGCTCGGCGACCTTCGCCGCAAAATCCAGGAGCTGAAAGGGCTCAGCCAGGATACGGGCATCGACTTCACCGACGAGATCGCCCGTCTGGAAGCCCGCTGCAAGCAACTGGAGGACGAGATGTACAGCGAGCTCAGCCCTGCCCAGAAGATGCATCTGGCCCGCCACCATCAGCGTCCGACCTCGCTCGACTTCATCCATGACATCTTCACGGATTTCCTGGAGCTGCACGGCGACCGGCTGTTCGCGGACGATCTGGCGATCGTCGGCGGCCTGGCCAAGCTGAACGGAGTGCCGGTGACGGTCATCGGCCATCAGCGCGGCAAGGATACAAAGGACAACATCGCCCGCTTCTTCGGCAGTCCCCATCCGGAGGGCTTCCGCAAGGCGCTGAGGCTGATGCAGCAGGCCGACAAGTTCAAGCGGCCGATCATCACCTTCATCGACACGAAAGGCGCTTATCCCGGCAATACGGCCGAGGAACGCGGCCAGTCGGAGGCGATCGCGCGCAACCTGCGCGAGATGGCTATGCTCGGCGTGCCGGTCGTCTGCGTCGTCATCGGAGAAGGCGGCAGCGGCGGAGCGCTGGCTCTTGGCGTCGGCAACCGCGTCCTGATGCTGGAAAATGCCATCTACTCCGTCATTTCTCCCAACGGCGCCGCTTCCATTCTCTGGAAGGATGCGTCCAAGGCGGACCAGGCGGCCGAAGCGATGAAAATCACGGCGAAGGATCTGCTGTCGTTCGGCATCATCGAAGAGATCGTGCCCGAGCCCAAGGGCGGCGCGCATCGGGGCCAGGCGGAGCAGTCGGCGTTCATCAAGGAAGCCGTGTGGCGCCATCTGCAGGAGCTGTCGCTTCTGACCCCGGAGCAGCTGGTGGAAGACCGCTACGAGAAGTTCCGCAAGATCGGCCGCTTCACGTTCGCCCCGTCGGCTCCGGCCGTCGAAGGGCCGCAAGGGCGCGAGCCCCAGG
>NZ_CBRA020000206.1:0-23994 GCF_000469945.2 Paenibacillus sp. P22
CAGCAGCGGCGGATAGGGAGAAGAACGCGGCCGTCATTCATTTGAGCCGGGGCATCCAGCGCGGGCTTGCTCTGTGGAGGAGCCCGTATGGACCGATATTTTATAAGTATCTAAAACCCGAGCTTCGCCGATCCGGATTTTCTGATGGGCTGAGGCGGTCCGATATCGTCGGCTGAAGAGAGSCGGCCGGATTGTCCGGCAGCGTCTGGAGAGCGGCGGCCGGATTCTATCCGGCTCCGGCAGAAGGAACTCTGGCGCGCCTCGCCGCCGCGGCTGCCGTTCCGGCAGCAGGCGATACGGTGAACCGCCTGACGTCCAGCTTCGGCCTCAGCCAGGCCGAAGGTCTTCGCTGGAGCGCGGACGCTTCGCTCGCGCAGCTGCAAGCCGGTTCCGGCAAGCTGCCGGCCGGCGGCGCCGCCGTGCTGAAGGCCGAGCTTGGAGCTTCTCCCGCTCCATCGTCCTGAACTCGCCGGAGCTGCGCTGGCCGCAGGCCGCAGACGCTCCGCACGTCGTCTCGGGCGCCAAGGAATTCAAGGAAAAAGTAGAGATCACGCTCGCGGCCGAGCCGGGAGCCGTCATCTACTACACGCTGGACGGCAGCATGCCGAGCGAGATGTCCGCCGTCTACGCTTCGCCGATCACGCTCAAGGAGACGACGATGCTGACGGCGATCGCCGTCGCGGCGGGCAAGGAATACAGCCCGGCGCTGAGCGGGGAGTGGAAGCTGAAGCAGGAGGGAGGCTTCGTGTTCTTCCCTGGCCCGATGCCGTCTCCGACTCCAACGCCGGAGCCGAAGCCCGCTCTGGAATCCAACATCGGCAAGCCGGCCATAGGCGAGGAAAAGCCGGAGTCCGTGCGGGTGCCGCGCGGCAGCATCCTGCGCCTGACGGCGCCGGAGGGCAAGTGGATCCGCTATACGACCGACGGCAGCGATCCGACGGAGAACAGCAAGCGCTACGTAGGCGAGCTGGTGCTGACCCGCTCTATGACAGTCAAGGCCAGAATTGAGGGAGACAAGCTCATCCTGACGTACGTCTTCGAGGTCGGCAATGCCGGCTATGACCTCCGCAAGGATGCGTCCACGATCCGGTACGCCGCCGGTTATGCCGACGGCACCTTCAAGCCGAACGCGGCGATGAGCCGCTACGAGCTGATCGAATTCCTGGCGCCGCTGCTCGACCGCGAGCCCGGAGAGCTGTTCAATGCCTTCCCGGACAAATCGGAACGCAGCGGGCAGCTCGTGGCCTTCTTCGCTTCCGCCGGCATCGTCGGCGGTTATCCGGACGGCACCTTCGGCGGCGACCGCAGCCTTACGCGGGCGGAATTCGCCGTCATCGCCTCCAGGGTGCTGAAGCTCGATGTCAATCAGGCGGCCGCGCCGAAGCAGAAGGACGCCCTCAAGCACTGGGCTGCGCCTTACATCGGCGCGTTGACCGAAGCAGGGCTGATCCAGGGCTTCCCGGACGGCAGCTTCCGTCCGAACAGTCCGCTGACGCGCGCCCAGGCCGTCGTGCTCATCAATCGGATGGCCGGCACCGTCAAGCGTACGGATGCCCAACCGCGCTTCGCCGACCTGACGTCCGCCCACTGGGCGTACAAGGACATCATGTCGGCCGTGGACCCGAAGGCGCCGGCAGGCCGCTGAGCCTGTCCGCGCACAGCCCAACGCTCAAGGAAAGGAAGGCCAAGCCATGAAAAAAAGATGGATCGCCGCGCTGGCGCTGGGCGCCATGCTGGCGGCAGGACCCTATGCGGCAAGCAGCATCCAGGCGGAGCAGCAGGCTCCGCTGGCCGCCGACGAAAGCTACAGGCTCGCTTCGGACGCCGTCTTTTATTTACGGGCGTTGAGCGCCGACGGCACGGTGTCCGCGACCGGGACGGGCGTCCTGCTCTCCTCCGGCGGAGCTGCCGCCACGGCGTATCATGTCGTAAAGGGCGCGGCCCGGCTGGAGGCCGTGCTGGCGGACGGCACCGTCGCCTCTGTCAAGGTCGGGCGGTATGACGAGCGTACCGATGCGGCCATGCTGGAGCTCTCGGCTCGGAAGGGGGGCGGCAAGTATCCGTACGTCACCTTGCGATCGGCCAAGCTGGAGCATGGAGACGCCGTCTATGCGATCGGTTTCCCGCTCAAAAATACGCCGATCGTGACGCAAGGCATCGTCAGCAGCCCGGACGCGGTCGTCAACGGCCGCAGCCGAGTGCTGATCGACGCGGCCATCGCCAGCGGCATGTCGGGCGGTCCGCTGATTGACGAGCAGGGCCGTCTGACGGGCATCATCTCCGGCTCGCTGCGCACGATGGAAGGCATCCATCTGGCGGTCGGCATGGCCGACCTGACGGCGCTGCTGCCGGACGGCTTCCGGCAGGCAGACTGAATCCGCAGCCTGCGGGTGCTGCGGGAGGCGGACAGGACGGACCTTGGCACTGTCTTTCCCTCGCCAAGGCGCATACTCAGCATCGATAAGTCGAGCTCTGCAAGAGCGGGACGGATGCAAACAGGAACGAACGATAGACCTCCAGCTACAAGCAAAAGCGACTGCCAGGCCTTGCCGGCAGCCGCTTTTTTTTTGCATGCCCATGAAAAATGCGGCCCCCGGGCTGCCAGACAATCGCTGCAACCTTATCGGCCCTTGAGCACGTTCCTAATTTTAGGAAAGGGAAGGAGGAAACATCGATGAAAAAGCCGCTTCTGCTTCTCGCCGGAATGCTGTTCGTTCTGCTGCCGCTGCAGCCCTCCCAAGTCCAGGCCTTGTCCTGCGCGGAGCCTAGGTCGATGGAAGAGGCCTATATCTATTACGATGCAATCCTAGAGGGACATCTGGATAAATCGGTCTCCCATTTTAACCGGAATGAACTCCGAATTACGGTGAAAACGAGCTACAAAGGAGTCGGGGAGGAACGAATCATCGCCGATGAAGACAAGTTCTGGGGAGTTGTGAATGGACCGAGCGCAAGCGGAGAGGACTATTTGTTCTTCTTGAAAATAAAAGGAGACCATTGGGAAAACCCGCTCTGCGCTCCCTCCAGGCCGGTCGCCGAATCGGCGGCGGCGCTCGCCTACCTGAAGGGAAAGGAAATTCCGCTGCAACGCGCAGCGGAGCCTGCGGCGCAAGACACAGCCTGGAAAAACCTGATCCAAGCGCAAGGAAGCTTGACGGCGGCGGGGCTGATCTTGGCTGCGGCCGCCCTTGGAGCTCTCGGCCTTGCCGCTGTCTTGCGCAGAAGACGCCGCCGATAATAGAAGCGGGGATGAGTCACGCCCCTCGGAGACCCGAATCTGCCAGGACGAATCGGAGAGCCTGGACCACGGCTCCGTCGAGGTTTACCCGCTGCCCCCATCCAGGCTCTTTTGCATGAAGGCCGTCCATTCCCTCGCTGCAAACGACTGATAGCGGTCCTTCTTCCAGATCATATAGAGGCGCCACATGACGGCCGGCTGTACGAGCGGAATGACGCGGAAGCGGGCCGGGTCCAGAGCTCCTGCCACGCCGCTCGGCAGCAGGGTGATGCCGAACCGGGCCGCGACCAGCTCCGCCATGAAATCCCATTGGGTGCTTTCGAAGGCAATATGCGGCTCGAAACCGGCCTGGCGGCATGTGTCCAGGATGAGATCATGCAGCGTGAATTCGTCCCGAAACAGGATAAAGGCTTCGTCACGCAGCTCCCGCAAGCCGATGCTGGGGCGCGCAGCCGCCCAATGCTCCGGGTAGACGACGAGATGAAGCTCCTCTTCGATGCATGGAAGCAGGTGGAACTTCTCTTCGTTGCCGATCGGCAAAATGACAAGACCGGCATCCAGCTCGCCGCTGTCGACCCCGGCCTCGATCAGCTTGCCGCCGCGCTCCGCCAGCTGCAGGCGGATCTGAGGATATTTGCTGTGGAAGCCTTCCAGAATGGACGGAAAAAGGCGTCCGCCGATCATCGGCGGGATGCCCAGACGCAGCGTTCCCCGCTTGGCCTGGACGACATCGTCCAGCTCCGCGGTCATATGGTCGAGCGATTCCATGACCTGCTGCGAGGAGCGCAGAATGCTCTCTCCCGCATCGGTCAGCACGATTTTCTTGGAGGACCGGTCGAACAAGGCGACGCCGAGCTCCTCCTCCAGCAGACGGACCATCTTGGACAGGGAGGGCTGGGTAATATGAAGCTGCTGAGCCGCTTTCGTGAAGCTTCCTTGCTTCGCGACTTCCATGAAATACGTTAATTGACGGATATCCACGGCTCCGGGCACCAGCCTTTCTTGAAGTTGACCTATAGAGAAAACGAATGAAAACAATTCGATATATGTATTTTACCTATACTTCTATCGCGTGTACACTTTAGGTCTAGCCCGGATACAAGGGTTATATCGAGAAAGAAGGTACATGCATAATGGCAAAAAATGAAACCTTGCCTGCGAAGCCGGCAAGCCTCTCCTATACGATCAAAGCCTCCATCGTTTTGCCGCCCGACACGAATCATCACGGGACGATCTTCGGCGGCAAGCTGATGGCCTACATCGACGACGTGGCGACGATCGCCGCTACCCGCCATGCCCGCCGTCCCGTCGTGACGGCTTCCACCGACTCCGTCGACTTCCTGCACCCGGTCAAAAAAGGCGATGCCGTCTGCTTGTCCGCCTTCGTAACATGGGCCCATAAGACGTCGATGGAAATCTTCGTCCGGGTCGTGACCGAGGATCTGCTCACCGGAGAAAGAAAAGTATGCGCGACCTCTTTCCTGACCTTCGTGGCGCTGGGCGACGACGGCAGGCCGACCGAGGTGGCGGCTGTCATTCCGGAAACCGTGGAAGAGCAGCGGCTGCATGAAACGGCCTGGGAACGAAAAGAAGCGCGCAAGATCAGAAGGCAGGAAAGCAAGCTCTTCGCCGACGTCCTTGGTCCGGAATTCAGCTTGAGAAAAACGAAGGAAAAGCTGGATGAGAACCGCAGCCGGCCAAAGCTTGCGGCGGAGAACACAAAAGCCGCTCCGGCGGAAACCCGCCGGTTCGCACACGAGCTCGAAGCCGAGGCGATGACCGGCGTCAGGGAAACCGCCCCGCGGATGATGGAAGCCTACGCGAATGCCTGGGGCAGCGAGTGGTAGGCGGCAAGCTCAGAAGGATTTTTGAACCATGCCGTACAAAGGAATAAGGTGCCCAAAAGACAGCCCGATAGCGGCTGTCTTTTATTCTTTTTTATGAAGAAGCAGGAAAGCGCCGGATTGGATGTGGAATTGAGGACGTTGAAGCCGGGGATCTTAAGCCCATCGGCAAACGGCTGCGGAAGCCAATATGATACGGGAGCGTGCAAACGATGATCAGCAAGATCGGTCAGGTGATGCTGTATGTCCAAAACCAGGATCAGGCCAAGGAGTTCTGGACGGAGAAGCTCGGTTTTGCGGTCGTAGCCGAGGAAAATGGAGAAGGCATGAGATGGTTCGAGGTCGCTCCGAAGGAAGGCGGGACGAGCCTCGTTCTGCACAGCAAGGAAGCTGTCGCCAAGATGTCGCCGGAAATCAACCTCGGCACGCCTTCGCTGATGTTCTACTCCGAGGATCTGGAGGGACTGTACCGGAACCTGGCCGACAAGAAGGTGACGCTCGGAGAGCTCGTGACGCTGCCGTTCGGAAAGGTGTTCAATTTCGCCGACTCCGAAGGCAACTATTTTGCGGTCATGGAAAAATAGGCAGCCCTCCTCCCTGCGTGAGCGATCGGCTTCCTTGCCGTCCCTCTTCAGGACGAATTGGCGCAACCTGTTAGAGCTGCGGGAATTTTCCCGCGGTTCTTTTTTTCATGGGGTCAAATAAAGACATTTGTTCATCATAAATAAAAGCGGAATAGGAAATAAATAAATATCATTTCGATTAATAAGGAAAGGTATTTAAGCCATCATTTTGTGTATAATTAAACGAATAAACAAAAATGAGGTGACTGGTTTGGCTAAACTGTACTCGTCCGATTCTGTAGACAGCTTGATTCATCGTCTGGAAACTCTTAAAAACCATGAATCCAAAAGCCTTGAGTTCGAAAAGCAGCTTTCTGTCGAAGGAAACAGCTCCACGATTGTACGTGAAGTTAATATTCACGCTTATGAAAGCATTATCGAGATGATTAAAGAGCATTTTGAAAAGGCTGACACGGTCAAGCAGACTCGATCTCCCCGGAATCCGTCTCTTCCTCGCAGCACGAGCGGGCGCAAGCCTGGAAGACCTCGCAAGAATGAAAATGCCGAGGTAGCGGCTGCGAACGAACAGTAATCGGTTTAGGAGGCACGCTGCCCTGGCGGCGTGCTTTTTTCTTTGCCGTATGACCCCACGCAAAAGGGATTTAAATTTTTATTTACCTTGGCATGGATAATTTGTTACTATAGGTGCAACAATTCAAAATGCGATGAAGAGAGAAGTAGATAAAGCGATTCTTTCCCAGAGAGCTCCGTCCGCTGAAAAGGAGCAAAGAAGCCTTTATTGAAAAAAGACTCCGAGCAGCGCGCAGGAACCGGCTTGAGCGGGGATGGCGCGACGGGAGCTCCTGTTACAGAGCTAGAGTATACGCATCTTGCCTCATGCATGGCTTGGCGCTGCCGTACTCGAAGAGGCCGATTGGGCGACCAAGCCGGCGAACCTGGGTGGTACCACGAGGAATCCAATCTCGTCCCTGAGACTGAAGCGCAGTCTTGGGGGTGGGATTTTTTTGTTGTCTATCGGACGACCGAAAGTTCAGCCTATAAGGGCAGCAGGCGGTACATCGAGCCGGCGGCCTGAATAGGTAGTAGCAGGAGCGGCATTTCTTCATCATACGCAGAGGGGAATGGAATTCGAATGGCAGAGAGAAAACTGAAAGCCGGCATCGTCGGCGGAACGGGCATGGTCGGGCAGCGCTTCGTGCAGCTGCTGGATGGGCATCCTTGGTTTGAGGTGACGGCAATCGCGGCAAGCGCAGGGTCGGCGGGCAAGACGTACGAGCAGTCCGTGCAGGGCCGCTGGAAGCTGGAGACTCCGATTCCGGAAGCGGTGAAAGGGATCGTCGTGCAGGACGCGTCCAAGGTGGAGGAGGTCGCCTCCGGGGTGGACTTCATCTTCTGCGCCGTGGATATGAAGAAAAACGAAATCCAGGCGCTGGAGGAAGCCTACGCCAAGGCGGGCGTGCCGGTCATCTCCAACAACTCGGCGCATCGCTGGACGCCGGACATTCCGATGGTCATCCCGGAAATCAATCCGGAGCACATTGAAGTCATCGCGGCCCAGCGCAAGCGTCTCGGCACGGAGACCGGCTTCATCGCGGTCAAGCCGAACTGCTCCATCCAGAGCTATGTGCCGGCTCTTCATGCGCTGCGCGAGTTCAAGCCGACGACGGTCGTCGCCTCGACGTACCAAGCCATTTCCGGAGCAGGCAAAAACTTCACGGATTGGCCGGAAATGCTCGACAACGTGATTCCATACATCGGCGGCGAGGAAGAGAAGAGCGAGCAGGAGCCGCTCCGCATCTGGGGCCGCATCGAGAACGACGAGATCGTCAAGGCCAGCTCGCCGCTGATTACTACGCAGTGCATTCGCGTGCCTGTAGCCGACGGGCATATGGCGACGGTGTTCGCTTCCTTCGAGAAGAAGCCTTCCAAGGAAGAGATTCTCGAGCTGTGGAAAACCTACAAGGGACGTCCGCAGGAGCTCGGCCTCCCGAGCGCGCCGAAGCAGTTCATCACGTACTTCGAGGAAGAGAACCGTCCGCAGACGAAGCTGGACCGCGACATCGAGGGCGGCATGGGCGTCTCGGCGGGACGTCTGCGCGAGGATTCCGTCTACGACTACAAGTTCGTGGGCCTCTCGCATAACACGCTGCGCGGCGCGGCAGGCGGAGCGGTGCTGATCGCCGAGCTGCTGAAGGCGGAAGGTTATATTCAAGCGAGATAACATCGCGACAACCGACAAGGAACACGGCAGCGGCATGAAGAACTTATTTCCTCGGAGATAAGTTCTTTTTTTTGAACAGAGGTCAGGGTATAAGCCTGGTTCCCTATCGGGCAACTATGTTAGGATGTGAATAATTCATGCCCTATACCGTGACGGGGCATCTTATCCTTCATGAGTTCGCAGGAAAGGCGGCTGAGAATATGACACCATCGATGGATCCCTATATCCGCAATGAACGCGAGGCGGCGATCGCGGAGAGGGCGGACCGGCTTGCCGCCCGGTTCGCTCCCAGAGCGGCGGAGCATGACCGGGAAGGCTCGTTTCCTTTTGAAAACTTCGAGGATTTGAAGCAATCCGGCTACTTGAAGCTGACCGTGCCGGAGGCGTACGGAGGCGAGGAGGCATCGGCCTACGAGCTCGTGCTGTCGCAGGAGCGGCTGGCCCGCGGCGACGGCTCGACGGCGCTGGCCGTCGGCTGGCATGTCCATACGCTGATGAAGCTGAGGCTGTCCCGCTCCTGGCCGGAGCCGTTGTTCGTCCGGCTCTGTCAGGATATCGTCCGGGACGGCATCGTCATCAATGAGCTCGCCAGCGAGCCGGCGACGGGCAGCCCCACCCGGGGAGGCCGGCCGGAGACGACCGCGAGACGGACCGACGGGGGCTGGCTCCTCACGGGTCGCAAAACGTTCAGCACGCTGAGCCCGATTCTGGAGCGGTTCACCGTGACGGCCGGCTTCGAGGGCAGCGGCAAGGTCGGCTCGTTTCTCGTGCACAGAGGCCCAGGCGTGCAGGTCGAGGAAACCTGGAATACGCTCGGGATGAGGTCGACGGGAAGCCATGACGTCGTGCTGAGCGATGTGTTCGTTCCCGACGAGGAGACGATCGTCGGCCTGGATTCGGCGTCCCCGGCCGCACCGTTCGCGCCGACGGAGGCGTCGATGCTCCATATTCCGGCCTGTTATATCGGCATCGCCTGGGCGGCGCGCGACTTCGCGCTGGAATTCGCCCGCAGCCACAAGCCGAATTCGCTGACCGTGCCGATCGCCGAGCTCCCCAACATCAAGCGCCAGCTCGGACTCATCGAAGCCGACTGGCTCGCCGCCCGCTCGTACCTGTACGGGATTGCGGACCGCTGGGACCGCGATGAGCAAGGCCGCGCAGAGCTGAAGACGGAGCTGGGGCTTGCCAAATACATCGCCACCAACGCCGCGATCTCCATCGTGGATCAGGCGATGCGGATCGTCGGCGGCTTGAGCCTTTCCCGCAGCTACCCGCTGGAGCGCATGTACCGGGATGTCCGTGCGGGCCTGCACAACCCGCCCATGGACGATGTCGTGCTGACCAATCTGGCGAACCGCGCCCTGGCGGAGTCGTGACGGCCGTTAGATGAATAGGCGCGGCAAGGGCAGGCGGGACCGATAGACAGAGGAGGGGGCGGCGGGGATGAAGCTGGAAATCATCGCGACCCGCGTATCGGACGCGGTGCTGGCGGAACGAGGAGGAGCGGATCGGATCGAGCTCGTCACCGGGATGCTGGAGGGCGGCTTGACGCCGGGACCGGGTCTTATCGAAGAGACCGTCAAGGCGGTGTCGATTCCGGTCAACGTCATGGTGCGGCCGCACAGCTTGTCGTTCGTGTACGACAAGCTCGACCTACAGGCGATGCGGGCGGACATCCGGATGATCCGCAGGTCGGGAGCGGCGGGAGTCGTCCTTGGCCCGTTGACTCCGGAGGGAACGGTCGACGAGGAAGCGCTGAAGCTTCTGCTGGGCGAAGCCGAAGGTCTGGATGTCACCTTCCACCGGGCATTCGATGCCGTCCGCGATCAGCTTGCGGCGTTGGAGATTTTGACCAGGCACCCTGCCGTCAACCGCATTCTCACTTCCGGCGGGCAGCCGAGCGCGCTTCAGGGAATGGCCCGGCTGAGGCAGCTCGTTCAAGCGTCGGCAGGAAGCGGAACGACGATTTTGGCGGGCAGCGGCTTGACCTTGGACGCGCTGGAAAGCTTCCTGAAGGAAACGGGCGTTGGCGAAGTGCATTTCGGCTCCGCCGTCAGAGAAGGCGGACATTCGCTCCGCCCGCCTGTGCCGGAGCGGATTGCGGCAGTCAAGAAGGTGCTGGCGGCAGCCTCATTGTGGATTGATTAGGAAAAGAGCGTTCTTCCGGTGGGGAAGAACGCTCTTTTTCGTACTTAACTTGGCGTTGATGTCACGCCGCAGAGGCAAGAAATGCCGGCAGAGGCTGACCCGCCTGTAAGCGGAATCCATGTTCAGCAGGTCAGGAAGTGCTCCAGATGGACCGCTCTGGACAGGCCGACCGACTCGGCGACCTTGATGGACGCCTCGTTCGTCTCCAGCACATGATAGCGGGCAATGCGCCCGTCCTTGCCGATGCTTGCCATCGCCGCGGACACGACCTGCTTCGCCAGGCCGCGGCCTTGAAACCTCTCCCGCGTGCGCAGGAAGCCGATTTCCCAGATCGGCCCGAAGTTCGGAAAAGCGGCGCATACGCTGGCCGGCTCGTCTCCTTCGTATAGCGCGAACAGCCGGGCTCCTTTATTGATATAGCCGAGCAGCTCCTCCGCTTCAGGCGGAGTCCAGAACGATGCCAGTCCGTCATCTACACCGCTTGTTTCCACGATGCGGCCGTCGAGCGGAGCCTGGAAAGCTGTGTCCCCCGCCGTATACGTATAAAAGCCTCTCGCTTTCTCCAGACGGAAACGGCTGGCCAAAATGGCCTTGAAGCGCGGGAGCTGGAGCTTGAAGACGAAGCGTTCCGATTCCGGCAGCCGGTCCAGCAGTCCAAGCAGCAGGGAGTCGCTGTTTCCGGCCAGAAATCCGGCATGGGAGGCCTCGGGATAAGTAAGCCGGTCATAGGCGTTCAGCTCGGCAGGCAGCAGCAGAAGAGCGCCCCATTGCTCTCCTTCCTCCGCCATATGGGCGGTCATCCCGCCGCCGAAGCTCTCCAGCATTTTGAGCAGGGTAATATGGAGCAGCGGATCCGACTGCAGGCGGGCGGTTATGGATGCGGAGGTTGGACGGTCCATGAACGGCTTCCTTTCTAAGGGAGATTAGTACGTCTTGGCAAAGCGGGCGACGGCCTCAAGCCGCAAATGATTGGTGACCAGGTCGTACAGGAGATACCCGGCAATCGGCTTGTTCATCGGCATTCTCCCATCTGCTGGACCGAATCCATTTTCTCTTCATTGTACGGAATCGGCAGCGTCTCGAAAAGAGGGCATGCGGCAGGATGGCGGAGGGGATTGTGCAGGACGGGACGGCAGAGGGGATTCTGCAGGAAGGAATGCAGAGGGAATTCCGCAGGACGGAATGCAGAGGGGACTCTTCAGCTTCGGATCATGAGGGGCAGCCGCTAACGAAAAAAGCTGCCGCGATTCGGCAGCTTCCCCCACTCTAGGCTTTCGCAGCCGCAGCCACATATTCCTCCAACCGATCCCAAGTTTCCGTGACGCCCTGCTCCATGCCCATATCGATCACGCTCTTGAGAGCTTCGGCGCTCGCATAGACGGAATGGTTCGTCACCTTGGTGCCTCCTTCGACATCCTCGAAGAGCAGCATGATGCGGGCGGGGGGCATGTCGCGGTTCTCGATTCCCTCGGCGTCGGAGAAGTAATCGGTGCCCGTGAATTTCTCGCCGTCGACTACTTCTTCATAGACGGTCTTGCCCCAGGATTCCATGCCGAAAAAGTCGCCCTGAGCCTGGTCCATGCACTTCATGCAGTAGTGCCAGCTTCCTCCGGGACGGAAATCCATCCGGCTTGCGGTCAGCTCCCATCCGCGGGGCCCCACCAGTGCTTGAGCATTTCGCCGTCGGTGAAGGCTTGGAAGACCAGCTTGCGCGGAGCCGGGAAAACCCGCTCCAGAATAAGGGTATTGCCTTCGGCTTTGAGGGTCATTTTGTTCACTCGTATTTCCTCCTCTTATCGATTGTCCGCCTATGCTTATGCCAGCCAGCCTTTGCCTTCGTCCGCCATGACCTTGAGCGCGAGGGCAAGGGTCTATTCCGGCTTCCGCTTTGAGTCTATATCCGAATTTTCGTCCGCTGCCTGCAGCTTGAGCAAATAATCTTCCAAGGCGTCGTACCGCTCTTCCCATATGCGCCGGTAGCGTTCCAGCCAAGCATCCATCTCCCGGAGGGGCTGCATGCGAAGGCTGTAGCTGCGCCGGTTCGCCTCCGCCGTTACGTCTACGAGGCCAGACTCAAGCAGCACCTTCAGATGCTTGGAGGCTTGAGGCTGCCGGATCTGAAGCCGTTCGGCGATCTCGCCGACCGTGTGCGGCCCCGTCGACAGCAGCTCGACGATCCGCAGCCGGCTTGGCTCGCTTAAAGCACCGAATGTCGTTATATCCATAGCTGTCTGTTGTCGCCTGGATGCAAGGAAAAGCTCCACTCCGGCACGGCTCTTGCCGATCCAATCATCCCGCTCACCTCTTTTCCTTCCTCATTGCCGTCCCATGATTGGAATATACCACAATAGGAATATTCCTGTAAAGGAATATTGTAACCGTAAATGCCGGACTTCCTTTTAGGAAGCCCGGCTGGAGCCGATGCCCGGCTCGCGCCCAACGATCAAAGCTTATAAAAGAGCAAGACAGCGAAAGAGAAGGCATGTTAGGATCATAAGCGGAAGAGGCATGGACTAGAGACAGATGGCGAAAGGCTTCCGGCGGTTCGAAGAGATGCCCATGACAGGGGCCGTCTCCTTCTTCCCTGCTTTCAAAAGCCTGCTCGACTGCCTGTCAAAGCGCTGAGTCCCTGTAAGACACGGATGGATACGAGGACTTTCCGCTGCCCGGGCGAAGGCTGCCGGCGATGAGGAACTGCGCGGCGTAATAGGTCAGCATGATCCAATAACCCGAATAAGCGACATCGGACACGAACATGTTCCAGGACAGAATCGAATCCGAGAGCATGAACAGCAGGCTGCCCGCGATGGCGAGGCGATTGCCCGACATGATGGCGGACCAGGCCATCAGGGAGATGACGGCCACATAGGCGGCTACGGGAACAATCAGCTCCGTCTTGCCGTCGGCTGCGAGGGTGGATATGAGCTTGCTGCCCATGAGAAAGGCGAAGACGGCGATCGGAACGATCGTTGCGAAGCGCAGCCGGGAGAACCGCCATCTGCCGAAGAAAGCCGACATGTAGAAGAGATGCCCGATCAGGAAGGCGGACAAGCCGACGACGAACCAGCGCAGCGTGCCGTCTCCGACAGCGCAGAACAATAAGCCCGAGAGCACGAGCGCAGGATAGCGGCGCCTTCCGCCGAAGCTGCCGAGGTAGGCATAAAGGAGGATGAGCGCCATCGGGATCAGCTTGAAGACGATTTTGACTCCTTCCGGATCGGAAGGGATGACGAAAATATAAATCAGGCCCATCATCACGATAAGGACGGGCAAAAGAGCACTGGACATGGAAAACATCACTCCGTTCGTGGAGGCTGAAGGGTCGGTATTGGCGGCTCGCTCAGGCAGCTCGCCGTTCCGGCCTTGGTTCCGTATAGAGGACAGCGCCGGGAATGACAACACAACTTTCCGAGGGAGAAAGAATAGATCCGCATCGCATTTACAAACGGACCTTCAGCCCTTTTAATAGAAGGACCGTTCTATAGCCATGCCTGAACGGCATCGCAGGGGGAGTTCATATGCCAAAATCGTTATATGCCGCACTCGTCGCTCTGAGCCTGATCTGGGGAGGCTCCTTCTATTTCATCAAGCTTCTGCTCGAAGAAACGGGACCGTGGATGATCGCTTTCCTGCGCTCCTCGTTCGGCCTCGTCGCCATTACCGCCGTCATGCTGCTGCTGCGCAAGCCGTTCGGGCTTCGCTCCGTGCCCTGGATTCCCATGGCGGTCATGGCTCTCTTCAATACCGCCGTTCCATGGGCGCTCATCGGCTTCAGCGAAACGAGGCTTTCCAGCGGAATGGCGTCGGTTCTGAACGCGACGACTCCTCTGTGGACGATCATCGTCGGCACGCTCTTTTTCCGGAATGCGGCCGGCAGGCTGCAGTGGGCGGGCATGCTGACCGCTCTCGCCGGGATGATGGTGCTGCTCGGCGTCAATCCGTCCACCATCATCTCTGTCGACGGCCTCGGCTTCGCCTGCATGCTGGCCGCGACGCTCTGTTACGGGATCGGCTCGCAGCTGTCCAGGCGCCTGAAAGGCTTGTCGATGTACCAGCTCACCTTCGGAACGCTGTTATGCTCCGCAGCCGGGAGCGGAATCGCCGCTTTTTCCACGGAGCCTTTTCCGGCTGAAGCCTTCCGCTCAGGCTCGTTCATCGGGGCGCTGGCCGGCATCGGCGTATTCGGCTCCGGCATCGCGTACATCATCTTCTACTACCTGATCCAGAAGGGAAGTCCCGAGTTCGCCACGATGGTCACCTATCTCGTGCCGGTCAGCGCCATCGTCTGGGGATACTCGCTGCTCGGCGAGCCTCTTCATTGGAATCTGCTCGCGGGGCTGGCCGTCATTCTCGGGGGCGTGTTCCTCGCTACCCGGGGCGGAAGTCATGCCGGCGGCGGGAAAGCCCCTCTGGCTCCCGCAGGGCAGAGGAATCGATCCGTTGACCGTTAACCGTGTGAATGATGCAGCTCCTGGAAGTCAACGGCATCAACGGTTGTCCCGCTTAATCGTCAGCAGCATGAATATCCGCAAAAAACGGCAAATCCCGAGGATCTGCCGTTTTTTGCTTGTTCATGAATCAAGGAAATCTCCGGAACAGCGGGCCGGGCACGAAGCGTCACTTTTCCCTCAGAGCCCGCCGGAGCGTTTTGCCGGAGCTGTTCTTCGGCAGCTCCGCCAGGAACTCGACGATCGTCGGAATCTTGTATTTGACGAGACGGGACTGGCAGAACGCCAGCAGGTCCTCCACCGACAGCGATTCGTCGCTCCGCACGACGAACGCCTTGACCCTCTCGCCGAACACCTCGTCGGGCACGCCGACGACCGCCGCCTCGAATACGGCCGGATGCTGGTAGATGACTTCCTCCACCTCGCGCGGATAAACGTTGAAGCCGCCGACGTTGATCATGTCCTTCTTGCGGTCGACGATAAAGATATAGCCTTCCTCGTCCATCCGGGCCATGTCGCCTGTGTAGAGCCAGCCGTCCCGGAGCGTCGCCGCCGTCGCTTCCGGCATGCCGAGGTAGCCCTGCATGATGTTCGGTCCTTGCGCGATCAGCTCTCCGACTTCGCCGCGAGGCACCTCGCGCCCTTCCGAATCCACGACCTTGTTGATCACGTTCGGGATGTCCACGCCGATGGAGCCCGGCTTGCGGATGCCTCCGAGAGGGTTGAAGGCGGTGACCGGGCTCGCCTCGGACAATCCATAGCCTTCATAGATGACGGTCTGGAACTTCTCCTCGAACCTGTTCAGCACTTCGAGCGGCAGCGAGGCGCCTCCGGAGGAGCAGAGCCGGATGCCCGCGAAGTCTGCGGCCGACGCTCCGGGGAATTGCAGCAGGAAGCTGTACATCGTCGGCACGCCGGAGAACATCGTCGCCCTGTCTTCGCGGATCGTGCGGATGACCTCGGCCGGCTGGAAGCGCGGCATGATGATGAGCGCTGCTCCGACTGCGAGCGGAGCGTTGACGCACACCGTCATGGAGTAGATATGGAACATCGGCAGCACGACGACGGCGCGGTCCTCATGATTGATTTTGAACATGGAATGGACCGATTCCGCGTTGGTCGCCAAGTTCCGATGGGAGAGCATCGCTCCCTTCGGCTTGCCTGTCGTACCTGAGGTGTAGAGAATGACCGCCGTATCGTCATCTTTGATGTAAGCGGATTCAATATTGCCGCCGCCAGCGTCCAGAAGCTCATCCCAAGACGTGCCGGCTTCGGTGAGGACGACAAGCTTCAGCTCCGGAAGGCGGGGGCGCAGAGCATGGAAGACCGGCTCAAGAGGAGCGGCGGCAATGACGGCGCGGGCACGGCTGTTGTCCAGCACGTAGGCGATCTCCTCCGGCGTGTAGGTCGGGTTGACCGGCACCGCGACGGCGCCGATGCGCAGGATGCCGTAATAGGCGATGACGAAATCGGGCGAATTGCCGAGGAGCAGCACGACCTTGTCTCCCTTGACGATTCCGTGCGAAGCGAGCCCCGACGCGCACCGCATCACTTGGTCCATCAGCTCGGAATAGCTTGTTTCCCGGCCGCCCCAGACGTAGGCGGGGCGCAGGGGGTGGCTTGCGGCGCTGTTCTCCAATATTTCGGCCAGACTCCAACTCATGCGCATTCATCTCCTCTTTCAATCGGCTTGGAATGAGAATCGGTGATGTAGGCAAGGATGAATTTATTCAGCATTATATTCTTGAAAGCGGTAACAAATCCCTGCCGGACGGCAAAAGTTAATTGTATCCGGATACAAATCGACCCTCAGTTGCAGATTGCGGTTGAAAGGTACAGCCGAACAAGTAGATCAAGTACGAGAGACCAAGCTATGATGCTGCCTTCAGCAGACAAGCTTAAAAAAATGATCTGCATTTTGTCATTTTCGTCGTGCAGGACTTCGACGGTTGAAGGCTGACGCCGCAGTTTACTTGCTCTGTGAACCATAGAAGAATTTCGTTTTAGGAGAGAAAGCGATTATGAATTTCTCATACAGATAAATTATGAACTAACAAAATATGTATTTAATTGAATATCCATCGATTTTCCTGGGTTTTCTACCTCAAATGGCCATATGAATTAAATGAAAGGAGTGCAAAGATTTTTGAATTAGAATTGAAGCAAGCCCTGAATTTCCTTCCTTTAAAGAATTGTTCAGCAAGCCCTATGTATAAAATCGGTCCGAAGCTGCATTGTCAAATGATGAAAATAAAGAACGGGTTACGATTTCTCTCGTAACCCGCCTCATTATTCAAACAATCATAGGTATCCTAACTTTTGGAATATACGATAAGACAAGGACGCCGGAGACACTAAGACAAGTCGACGCCGGAGACCTTGACGACGGCTTGCCACGCGGCTTCCTGGTTGGCGCGATCGTGGAGGTGGGGCTCGAGCTGCACCTCGATTGGGCCGGAGAACTTCCCTTTGGCCGAGGCGAAGAATTGCCCTGAGACGTCGGTTCCGAACTCCGACGCCTGGATGTAGCGACTGGCCGCGGTTTCCGGCGTCTGGTTCATGCCGGGAATGAGGTTCACGATGGGGATAAACACATACTTCAACAGAGGGCTAGCGCTTCGCTTCACGTTGGTGGCGGTCGCCCCACCGGGCGATACAGCGTACACAGCCATGCCGGACGGCAGCCGGCGCGCCAACGCCGCGACCCACCAAGCGATGATCAGCTTCGCGTCGGCATACGCATTGTTGGGCACGTACTTCACGTTCGGCCCGTTGCGAATCAGAGCTTCAACAGCGGCGGTTCGGTCGCCTTGATGGTATTTGGCCGCGAAGGCGGGCAGGTCGGTGTATTTGAACATGGGCACGCCCCCTCGGGCAGGCTCCGCGCCGGCGATAACAATCCGCGCGTCGGGACTCAGCAGGTTGGCATTGAGCAACCCGACAGTCAGTTCATGATGACCAATGAGCGGGGCCTGAGATGCCTCGACGCCCGCCGCGGTAATCTTGCGCTGCTTGAAGGGAACCAGCCCCGCATTGAGCAGCAAGAAATCAACCGGCCGACCTCGTTTGACCAGCTCGGCGAGGGCGGATTGAACGCTGGTCGGTGCGTCCAGATCCAGCTCCAGCGGAGTGAAAACCTGTGTCTTGGTCTCAGCCGCGAGTTGAGCGGCCGCTTCTTGAACCCGGGCCAGGCTGCGCCCGGTGACGATGACCTGGCGGTAGCCCTCGATGGCGAGCTTGCGGGCTGCCGCATAACCGAGCCCGGAGGTGGCGCCTGTGACGAGTGCAATCGAATGTTCCATGTGGATTCTCCTTCTGAGGTTAGGGTTGTTTTGCTGATTTTGAACTTTGTGTGATGAAAAATGGACTACTTAGTCCATAGTAACATTAATGGACCAAACAGTCCAGTTCATGATATAATATCGGTAAAAATCGTACTATACTTTCAGGATAGGAGATTACGGCCAAAAGAATGAGAAAGGAAGAGGGAAGAAAGCTTATGCCAAACAACGGGTCTTTAACTTCACGCGGGCAGAACAGCAGAGAGCGTATTCTGAATCAGGCAGCCCAACTTGTTTACGAAAAAGGCGTCCGGGGTACCAGTATGGACGATATGAGGGCCGCAGCTTCTGTCAGTAAAAGCCAGCTCTATCACTATTTTTCCAATAAGGAAGAGTTGATCCTGGCGGTTATTGTGCGGCAAACCGTCAATGTGCTGGGTGCGCAGCTGCCTCTCCTGGAACATCTGGACACATGGGAAAACCTGGAAAAATGGAGAACGACGATTATAGACTTGAAGGAAAGCAGCGAGAGCTTGGGAGGATGCCCGCTCGGTTCATTGGCTAGCGAACTAGCCGACCAGGACGAGACAGCCAGGGTGGCCCTGGTGCATTCTTTTGATGAATGGGAGCAGTACTTTATTGATGGATTTAGCAAGATGAAAGAGCGGGGTGATCTTCGGGCCGAGTCTGACCCGGCTGAACTAGCTTGTGCAGTTATAACCAGTCTACAGGGAGGGCAGCTCTTAACCAAGACCCGCAAATCGACCCGTCCTTTCAAAATTGCCCTTCAGACGGCCTACGCTTATGTATTTTCATTTGCGACCAACCCGCAGGACGTGGAAATGGCAAAAAAGGGACGGAGCCAAGACTAACCCATAAAAACAGTACTCACTCAAGCGAGCTGCCGAAACCCTATAGTAATCGACAAAGCTTAGTTCTGTCCCGTTGTTTTCTTTCGCCAATGGGGTTCAATATATGTTTTCCTTATAGCAATAAAATATACAAAAATGTAAATGATAATGCTCGATTTTAAATCATTAATAACTAGCAGGGGATGGACATTTGATAAAGTTCAGTTTCCTGGATGGGTCACAGAGAAAGAAGTAGTGGTCAATACGTAATACATTTCTTCAAATTTATTAAATTCAATCCATTTACAACCCATCAGTGTACCGACAGAAGCATACATGAGCAGGTTCGAAGACAAGCTCATCAAGCTGAGTGCAGTCCTTCTTCTTAGCCGCTGTAATCGTCGCCTTGTCCGGTATAACATCATGTTCACCGACAAATGCCAGGCGCAGATGGAGTTTGATGCCCGCTTTTGTCTTGCGAAACGCTGCCCTTTTGTACTTTTGTAAACAGAGAGCCACCGTTTGACGAGTCGATAATCTCTACCACGCCCCGACTCATCGTCAAACGATTTTGCAAATATCCATTTAACAAGACGCTCAAACACCTGCTGGAGTAGCTCTGGATTCACCTGTTTGTGCATACGACTGAGCTGAGCTGCCGAGATTGACGTGAGCCCCAATTCCTCTTGAAATGTCTTGCGGAGCACATCTTCAGCATTAGGTCGAAGTCCTTCTCTGCCTTGCAATTGTGCATGCAAGAACAGCTTTGGGTCGTTAACTTATTGTAAAGGATTTTTTGTGCTCGCAATCAAGCTGGAAGAGCATCAACATGAGCTTTTATCACCATAATGAAAAGGTTGATTAAGTTCCGATGAAGCAATGAGAGCATAGGAGGAAATCATCCATGCAGCCAGCCAAATTCGTCCGCCAGTCCCGCTGCTTCAAAACCGCCCGCATCTTCCCGCCGGATGTCAACAACCATCAGACGATGTTCGGCGGCAAGCTGATGGCCTATATCGACGATATCGCCTCCATCGCGGCGATGAAGCATTGCCGGATGCCGACCGTGACCGCATCGACGGATTCCGTCGACTTTCTCCACCCGATCCGCCCGACCGACAGCATTACGATGGAGGCCTATGTCGCCTGGAGCGGCCGGTCGTCGATGGAGGTGTTCGTGAAGATCGTCAAGGAGGATCTCATGACCGGGGAGCGGATGGTTGCGGCAACGGCTTTCCTGACGTTCGTGGCCATGGGGCCGGACAAGCGTCCGGCGCCGGTGCCCGATATCGTGCCGGAGACGGAGGAGGAGAAGAAGCTGTTCGAGTCCGCTCCGGCTAGAGCGGAGATCCGCCGGCGGCGGCGCCAGGAATCCAAGCGTTTTGCCGATTTTCTCGGCGTGGACCACCCTTGGGAATGACATTGATAGCAAGGACGGTGCAGCCGTTTTTTCCTTTCGTTCCGTGGGCTCAAGCCGATTCAGCGGGCACGCAGGCCTGCAAGCCGGGCCGGCGGATCCACGGCGCACTTCCTTCTGTGAACCAAAAACCAGCCTGCATTCGGCTGGCTTTTGGTTATGCCCGGAAAATGTTGTCGCGCCAGGTCTGATTGGAGGGCGGGTTGGATAGGGTATCTACTATAGATTGTCTTTTAGGGAAGGCGGGGAATTCATGGTTGCGGAAGCATATCGGTACATAACGGAAAACCGGGAGCGGTTCTGGGAAGCCGTGCAGACCCATGTAACGATCAGCCTGTACGCGCTTCTGATCGCTGCTGCCATCTGCATTCCTCTCGGAGTCCTCTGCGCCAAATACAGCCGGCTGACCGCGCCCGTCATGGGCTTGTTCAACTCGCTGCGGGTCATTCCGAGCCTGGCCGTTCTCGTCATCCTGCTCCCGATCCTGGGCACCGGCTTCACGCCTGCGCTCGCCGCGCTTACGCTGCTGGCCTGTCCGCCCATCCTCATCAACACCTACCTCGGCTTCCGCAAGGTCGAGCCCTCTGTACGGGAGGCGGCGTCCGCCATGGGCATGGGAGCGGGGCGGCTGCTGCGCCGGGTGGAGCTGCCGCTGGCGGCTCCGCTGATGATCTCCGGGCTGAAGACAGCAGCCGTGGAAGTCGTGGCGAGCGCGACGCTCGCCGCGTTCATCGGAGGCGGCGGACTCGGGACGTTCATCATCAACGGGCTGGGCTTGTACAACTTCCCGATGCTGCTGGTCGGGGCTTTGCCGGTCGCGGCGCTGGCTGTCCTCATGGAGCTGGTCCTGTCCGGGTTGGAGCGTTACGCATCGAGATTTCAACGAATATAGAAGGGGTGTCGGGAATGAATACGAACATGCAGAGGAACAGCTTGGCGAAGAGAGCTTGGCTGGGAGCGGGAATTGTTCTGATGGTCGCCATGCTGAGCGCCTGCGGCTCAAGCGGGAGCGGCAAGCCGGAGATCGCGGTCGGCTCCAAAAACTTTACGGAATCGCTCGTGCTTGGCGAGATGTACTCGCTCGCTCTGGAGCATGCGGGCTACAAGGTAGACCGCAAGCTAAATCTCGGGGGCACGCTCGTCGCGCATGAAGCCCTCAAGAAGGGCGATATCGACATGTATCCGGAGTACACGGGAACGGGGCTCATCAACGTGCTGCAGCTGCCGCCGAAGACGGATGCGCAAGCGGTGTACGACGAGGTAGCCAAAGGATACAAGGAGAAGTTCGACCTCGTCTGGCTCAAGCCGACGGAAGCCAACGACTCCCAGGGCCTGGTCACGACCAAGAAAGTCGCCGACCAGTACAACCTGCATAAGATCTCCGATCTGCCCAAGCTCGCTCCGCAGCTGCGGATGGCTGCCGTTCCCGAGTTCGAGGAGCGGGAGGACGGCTTGAAGGGTCTGAATTCCTTCTATGGCAAAATGGACTTCAAAAGCATCAAGCTGTTCGACTACGGCGTGAAGTACCGCGTCATCATGAACGGAGAAGCGGACTTGACGGTCGGCTTCACGACCGACGGAGACCTTACCAATCCCGATCTTGTGCTGCTTGAGGACGACAAGAAATTCTGGCCGCCGTACTTCGTCGCGCCGGTCGTGCGGGGCGACGTCCTGGAGAAGAACCCCGATGTGGAGAAGGTGCTGAACGACGTCTCCGCCAAGCTGGACAACAAGACGGTGCAGGCGCTGAACGCGCAGGTGGACATCGACAAGAAGGAATACGCGGACGTGGCGAAGGATTTCCTGCAGAAGCAGGGACTGCTGGACTAAGCGGAGGAGGGAATCGGCCATGAACGGACTGGCGCTACAATTCAAAGGGGTGAGCAAGCTGTACCCCGGGGCCGCCGACCCGGCGGTCCGGGACGTCTCGCTTGCCGT
Organism: Paenibacillus sp. P22; assembly: GCF_000469945.2. NCBI lineage: Bacteria > Bacillati > Bacillota > Bacilli > Caryophanales > Paenibacillaceae > Paenibacillus > Paenibacillus sp. P22. The sequence goes on from NZ_CBRA020000206.1 coordinate 21,971, forward strand.
GGAGGAAGGCTCGTTCGTCACGCTGCTCGGCACATCCGGCTCAGGCAAGACGACGCTGCTGAAAATGGTGAACCGCATCATCGAGCCGACCTCGGGAAGCATCACGCTGTTCGGGCGGGATATCCGGGAGCGTCCGGCGACGGAGCTCAGGCGCGGCATCGGTTATGTCATCCAGCAGACCGGCCTGTTCCCGCATATGACGGTGGAGCAGAACATTTCGACCGTGCCGGACATTCTCGGCTGGGACAAATCGCGCGTCTCCGCCCGCGTATCGGAGCTCATGGAGCTCGTCCGGCTGCCGGAGGACATGCGCAAGCGGTATCCGAGGCAGCTGTCCGGAGGCCAGCAGCAGCGCGTCGGCATCGCCCGCGCGATGGCCGGCGATCCCAAGGTGCTGCTCATGGACGAGCCGTTCGGCGCGCTCGACGCCATCACGCGCAGCTCGCTGCAGGATGAGCTGCTCGCCATCCAGCGGCGGCTCGGCCGCACCGTGCTGTTCGTCACGCATGACGTCAGCGAGGCGTTCAAGCTGGGCGACCGCGTCGTCGTCATGAACGGCGGCGTGATCGAGCAGGCTGGAACGCCGCTGGAGCTTCTGACCCGCCCGGCAACCGACTTCGTGCGCCAGCTGACGGGAGGAGACGATCTGTTCCAGCTGCTGGAGCTGCTGAAGGCGGAGGACCGGATGCTTCCGCTCTCTGCGGAATCGATGCTGCCGGAGTCGGCTCCGTCCGTCCAGCGCACCGACAGCCTGAAGTCGGCGCTGGAGCAGATGCTGAGGCATGGAGCCTCCGAGGCGGCCGTGGTGAATGAGCAGGGGGAAGCTGTTGGCCGGCTGACGCTTGACCGGCTTCAGCCCCAGCCTCGGGAGGGGGGAGCCGATGTCGGAGTATTTGCTGAGACATTATGACGATCTGCTGAAAGGCCTTTGGGAGCATCTGCTCCTGTCGGCTTCGGCGCTGGCGATCGCGCTGCTGATCGCGCTGCCCGCAGGCTACTGGCTGTCCAGGCACGGCCGCATCGCCGTGCCTGTCCTGGCGGTGCTCGGAATCGTGTATGCCATTCCGAGCCTCGGCATGTTCGCCTTGCTGATTCCGCTGCTGGGGCTCGGCAAGCAGCCGGCGCTGGCCGCGCTCGTCCTGTACAGCCAGCTGGTGCTGATCCGCAACGTAATCTCGGGCTTCCGCTCCATCGAGCCCGCCGTTCGCGAGTCGGCGGCCGGCGCGGGCTTCGGCCGCTGGCGGCTGTTCACGCGGATCGAGCTGCCGCTCGCGCTGCCCGTCATTCTGGGCGGGGTGCGGATCGCCTCGCTGTCGATCATCGGCATCGCGACGATCGCCGCCTGGATCAATGCGGGCGGGCTCGGCGTCATTTTGTTCGAGGGTCTCTACCAGAACTCCGTGCCCAAAATGGTATGGGGAACCGTGCTTGTCGCGCTGCTGGCGATCGCGGTCAACCAGCTGCTGCTGGCTCTGGAGCGGCGCTCGATCCGGCGGGCGGCAGGAGAAGGCTGATTTTGGGGCGGCAGGCGGGAAGAATCGATTGCCGTGCTTGATGCCTGCACATGGGATCAGGTCAGCCGGCAAGCGTCTGGATGAAGCGGCGATCTGCAGCATGAATTCAGCATGGGAGGGGAATCAGGCATGAGCGTGCATGAATACGATCTCGTTGTCGTCGGAAGCGGGACGGCGGGAGCTTCGGCGGCCCATCGCTGCCGGAAGGCGGGGTGGAAGGTCGCCCTCGTCGAGAACCGCCCTCTGGGAGGCACCTGCGCCCTGCGCGGCTGCGATCCCAAGAAGGTGCTGGCCGGCGCGGCGGAGCTGGTGGATTGGAACCGCCGAATGAAGGGCAAGGGCGTAACGGGCGATGCGTCCATCTCCTGGCCGGAGCTGATGGCTTTCAAAAACGGCTTTATCGAAGGCGTGCCGGAATCCAGGGAGAAGGAATTCCGGGAGGCGTCCCTCATGATGGAGGCGATCGGCCTCGCCGGAATGACCGAGCAGCCGCTCGTCATCGTCGATACG
>NZ_CBRA020000207.1:0-16784 GCF_000469945.2 Paenibacillus sp. P22
GGAATGGTTGACCCGTCCTTGTCCGGCGTCTTCACCACTCGCCAATGAAGGGCGGCGCCTTGACGATCGCCTGCGCCGCGCTGGAGCCGCGCATCAAGCGCGCCGCTCCGGTCTATCCGTTCCTGAGCGATTATCAGAGGGTATGGGAAATGGATCAGGCCAAGGACGCGTACGAGGAGCTGCGGGGCTACTTCCGCCGCTTCGATCCCCGGCATCAGCGCCAGGAGGAAATCTTCACGCGCCTCGGCTACATCGATATCCAGCATCTCGCTTCGCGCATTACCGCCGAGGTGCTGCTCGGCGTCGGCCTGATGGATTCCATCTGCCCGCCGTCGACCCAGTTCGCCGCCTACAACAAGATCGCCTCGCCCAAGTCCGTGGAGATCTATCCGGATTACGGGCATGAAGGACTGCCCGGCCTGCATGACGACATCGTGCAGTTCATGCTGAAGCTGTAGGACCTAGCCATAACGTACATGCTTTTTGCCTGCCGCCCAAGCGGGAGAAAGCAGAAAGAGATCCGCTCCGACATGGGGTGCTTTCTTTCCGCTCCATGCAGAAGAGCCTCGACCGCAGCCCCGCAAGCAGCCGCATCCGGATTCATGCCGGATGCGGCCTTTTTTTTGGAAAATTCATCTATTTCAGAAACAATTTCAACTTTCCTGTAAACATGGCTATTAAATGACTTGGAAAATCAAAAGTTAAGAGATCAAACCAGAGCTGTATAGCGGTCCGACCCCTCCTCTCCATCATCCATCCGGGAAGATGATTCTAGTGTTTAAGTAGGGAAATCGGTCGTATAAACAAAATGAAACATTTTATATAAAATTTAATTTTGTTGTTTACAAGAAGAATGAAGCGGGATTATAATCAAGCTGTAATTTGTAAGCGTGTTCATATCCAGCCGCGGGTTATTCTTCCGGGACGCCGGAGAGCGGCTTGGAGAGTCTTGCCTGATGGCAGGGAAAGACCATCACATCTAAATGGGGGAAACAAGCATGAAAAGGACGACAATGCTTCTCTCGGTATCTCTGGCGATGGCCGTGCTTACGGCGGCCTGCTCCGGCGGGAACGGAAACGGCGATTCCGCAGCCGGCAACGGCGGAGCGGCCAACACCGCAGCTTCGAATTCGGGCGGCGGAGCGAAGGAAGCCTCCAAGGAGCCGTATAAAATCAAGATGGCGCTCATGGCCGGTCCTAAAACCCCGGATTCCTGGGCGGAGAAGGCTCTGGAGGAAGAGCTCGCGAAAAGCATGGGGCGTCCGGTCGATGTACAGCCGATCTTCCTGCCCGACTGGTCCGAGCTGAACACCAAGATCAATCTGCTCATGAGCGCCAAGGACACGCGTCCCGGCATCCTGTGGACGGGCGACACGAAGGAATATGCGAAATGGGTCGATGCGGGCATCGCACAGGACGTGACTCCTTCCCTGCAGAAATACGGCAAGCAAATTCTGGATTACTACCGCAAGGACACGCTGTTCTACCACTGGGACAAGAGCGGCAAGATCTTCCGCATTCCCGGCGACGTGCCGGAGGCGAGCTACATGACGACGATTCTGCGCAAGGACTGGCTCGACAAGCTCGGGCTGCAGGTGCCGGCGACGCTGGACGAATACGTCGAGGTGATCCGGGCATTCGCGAACGGAGATCCGGACGGCAACGGCAAGAAGGACACCTACGGCATTTCCGGCGACAACTATTACCGTTCCCTGGCCCCGTTCTTCTACGCGAACGGTCTCGATGTCGAGAACTTCGTCAAGCAGCCGGACGGCTCCATCAAGTTCGGGGCGCTGGATCCGAAGGTCAAGGATGTGCTTGGGCTGCTGAACAAGCTGTACAAGGAAGGCGTCATGGATCCGCGCATGACGACGAGCGCCAACAACGACGACAACAAGGTCAACGACATCTACGCCTCCGGCAAGGTCGGCTCGTTCTACCGCTGGGTCGATTATTTCAACCCGGGCAACTCCGTCAACATGAGCTTCAAGAAGCTCAATCCGACGGGCGAATACATCTCCGTCCCTCCGATGAAAGGGCCGGACGGCTTCAGCTCCGACCTGCCGGATCCCGGCATCGGCTGGTGCTACCTGGTCGTGACGGACGCGACGGACGTCGACAGCGCCGTCCAGGTGCTGAACACGATGGCGACGCCGGAAGTGTTCAAGAAGATCACCTTCGGCAACGAAGGCGAGCATTACAAGATGGAGAGCGGCATCTTCACGCCGACGATCCAGCCGGAGGAAGGAAGCAGGCTGGGACTCGGCAACTTCGGCTGGTATGTCCAGCGCAAGGACGCGGCGAACATCAAGAACACGCCGGAGGTGACCAAGATGTTCGAGGACAAGATCGCGACCTCCCAGCCGATGCGCGACAAGATCGTCGTCTTCAAGGCCATCGAGCGTCCGGAGTGGGACCGCTACTCCGCCGACATCAAGAAGGTGCGCGACGAGCTGTTCTGGGGCATCATTACCGGCAAGACGCCGCTGGACGCCTTCGACAAGTGGCCGGCCCAGTACGAGAAGCTCGGGGGCAAGAAGGTCGACGAAGAGGCGGCGGGAATGTTCGACAAGGAGCAGGCCGAGCGCGTCGAGTACGACAAGTGGTATGAAGAGAACATCACGCCTTATAAATAACCCGCACGGGAGGAGGAGCGGCTCATGGCTGTTACGAAACCGGCCGTCTTGGCCGGCGAGCGGAAGCGGGCGGCACGCGGCACGCTGCTGAAGGATATCGCGCGGGACCGGTATCTGTACCTGCTGCTGCTGCCGGGCCTGCTGCTGGTGCTTGGTGTTCAAGTACATGCCGATGTACGGCGTCGTCATCGCGTTTCAGGAGTACAACATCTACAAAGGCATCTCCGGCAGCGAATGGGTCGGCTTCGACCAGTTCACCCGCCTGTTCCACTCCCCGGACTTCGGGGAGATTCTGGGCAACACGATCATCATCAGCCTCTACAAGCTGGCTGCGTCCTTCACGCTGCCGATCATTCTTGCGCTGCTGCTGAACGAGCTGCGCAGCAAGCTGTTCAAGCGCTTCGCCCAGTCGGTCGTTTATTTGCCCCACTTCATCTCGTGGGTCATTTTCTCCGGCATTCTCATTACGTTCCTCAATCCGGTGGACGGCCTGCTCAACATGATCATCCAGCGCTTCGGCGGCATGCCGGTCGACTTCCTCGGCGACGTCCGGTATTTCCGCTCGGTGCTCGTCATCAGCGACGTCTACAAGGAGGTCGGCTGGGGCACGATCATCTACCTGGCCGCAATCGCCGGCGTCAACGCGGATCTGTACGAGGCGGCCCGCATCGACGGCGCCAGCAAGCTCAAGCAGACATGGCATGTCACGCTGCCGGCGATCCGTCCTGTCATCCTCATCCTGCTCATTCTGAGTCTCGCCAACATTCTGGAGGCCGGCTTCCAGCAGATTTTCCTCCTGTACAGCCCGCTCGTCTACGACGTCGCGGACATTATCGATACGTACGTGTACCGGGTCGGCATCCAGGAAGCGAACTACAGCTACGCGACGGCGGCGGGACTGTTCAAGTCGGCGGTCGCGATGGCATTGATTCTGAGCGTGAACGCGATCGTCAAAAAAAGCGGCCAGGAAGGCCTATGGTAAGGAGGAATCGGCCATGACGCCGATATCGGGAGGCGAGCGCGCCTTCAATGCCGCCAACATCGCCTTTTTCATTCTGCTGATGGCGCTGATGATCTATCCGTTCTGGTACATGGTCATGGCTTCGGTCAGCGATCCGGATCTGACGGCGAGCGGCGGCCTGTTTCTGCTGCCTGCCGGCTTCTCGTCGACCGCGTATCAGGCGGTCTTCCAGAACGTCTCGATCCTGTCGGGCTTCAAGGTGACGATCATCACGACGGCCGCCGGCACGCTTATCGGCACATTCTTCTCCGCAGGGATGGCTTACGCCGTCTCCAAGAAGCGGCTGCGCGGCGGCAAGTTCTTCTCCCTGCTCATCCTGTTCACGATGCTGTTCAGCGGCGGACTGGTGCCCTCTTACCTGCTCGTCAAAATGCTCGGCCTGATCGATTCGTACGGGGCGTTCATCCTGCCCGGCGCGATCGGCGCCTGGAACATTTTCGTCATGATCAGCTTCTTCCGGGGCATTCCCGACGAGCTGGAGGAGGCGGCCAAGATCGACGGGGCGAACGACCTGACGGTGTTCTTCCGGATCGTCCTGCCGCTCTCCAAGCCGGTGCTGGCGACGGTCGGCCTGTTCATCGCAGTCGGGTACTGGAACGACTTCTTCTCCTCCGTGCTGTATGCGACGGAGAAGGACATGTGGCAGCTGCAGATGGTGCTCAAGGATCTCATCAGCAACACGTCGCAGGCGATCTCCCAGGCCGGAATTTCGGTCGCCGTCCAGCAGCAGGTCAATCCGTTCACGGTGAAAATGGCTTCCATCCTCGTATCCAGCGCTCCGATTCTGGCTGTTTATCCTTTCCTGCAAAAGCATTTCGTGAAAGGGGCCTTGATCGGCTCCATCAAAGGCTGACGAGAACGGAACCGCCCCTGGAGCTTTTGGCCGGGGGCTGATTTTCGTTCGGAGGAGATGCAGCCGCGCACAGATCCGATTAAGCGAAGGAGGCGAAGCGCATGCCGCTGGCCCAAGTCGAATTTTTCTCGGAAACGCTGAGCTTATCCAGCTCATTCACCGCTGTCTTTCCGCAGCAGGCAACGTCGATCGGGACGAGGGGCGGGCTGGAGCAGGGCCCTCCGTATCCGGTGCTCTATCTGCTGCACGGAGCGACGGACAACCATACGAACTGGCAGCGGTTCACCTCGATCGAGCGCTATGCGCAGGAGAAGGGCATTGCCGTCATCATGCCTTCGGTTCATTTGAGCTTCTACTCCGACCAGAAAATGGGGCTGCCTTACTTCACTTTTCTGTCCGAGGAGCTGCCGGCGGTGGCGGGCAGCCTCTTCCGCCTGTCGGACCGGAGGGAGGATAGGTTCGCTGCCGGCTTGTCGATGGGCGGATATGGCGCCTTCAAGCTCGGCATCCGTTGTCCGGAGCGGTTCGCTGCCGTGGCGAGCCTGTCCGGCAGCCTCAGCCAGCGGACACGGCTGACGGGAGAGTCGCCGATCGGCAACGCCGCTGTGCTGCGGATGGCGATGCTGACCTTCGGCTCGGCGGAGGAGTATGACGGCAGTCCGGACGACTTGGCTCATGTGCTGGAGCAGCATCTGGCTGCGGGGACTCGATTGCCGAGGTTTTACCAAGGCTGCGGGACAAACGACTTCAATATCGGGCTGAACCGCGATTTCCGCCGCCAGTTCGAGGGCCGCATCGACTTGACCTGCGTGGAGACGGCGGATGCCGGCCATGAATGGAGCTACTGGGACGCCGCGATCCGGGATGTGCTGGATTGGCTGCCGCTGCGGCGAGGCGCCCGTTAAGGCGGACGGAACGGACCCGTGGACAGAAGGAAAAGAGACGAGAGCTGGAGATAGCCGAAAAAGTCGTCTAAATTGGGCTGAAAACGTCGGAAAGCACAGGAGATAGCCGATTGGAGAGCGGCATCCTGATGCGCAGAGTAATATTATGGATGGCGCCGCCCGCCCGACGCAGGTAAGATGAAGGGACAAGGAGGAATGTGGAAATGAAACATGCCTTTGTAACGGGAGCCGACAGAGGGCTTGGCTTCGATTTGACGCTGGAGCTGCTTGAAAGGGGTTACACGGTGTTCGCCGGCAGGTATATGCCGGATTGGGAGGCGCTGGACGGCGTTCCCGAAGGAAGGAGGGACCGTCTTCATGTCCTGGAATTGGACGTCTCGGATCCCGCCAGCGTAGAGAAGGCCGCAGCGGCCGTGTCCGGGAAGACGGACAGCCTCGACTTGATCGTCAACAATGCCGGCATCAGCGGCGACAAGGAAGGATCCATTTTCGGCGACATCAGCTACGAGCATCTCAACAGGATGTACGCTGTCAACGCGGTCGGTCCGCTGCGGATCGTCCAGGCGCTGAGCGGTCTGCTGCTGAAGGGAGCGGACAAGCTTGTGGTGAACATCTCCTCGGAGGCCGGCCAGATCAATCAAGCCTGGCGCGAAGGCTGGTACGGCTACTGCATGTCCAAGGCCGCTCTCAACATCCAGTCCAACATCGTCCATAACGAGCTCAAGGGACATGGCGGCAAGGTGCTTGTGCTTCACCCGGGATGGATGAAGAGTTATATGGGCGGAGTCCTCGGCACGGAAGGCGATCTCACGACGGCGGAAGCGGCGGAGCAGATCGCAGGCACGATCCAGCGCTACCTGGAAGATCGGGAAGAGCGCAAGCACCCCGATTTCCGGGATTACGCCGGGCGCGAGATGAGCTGGACTTGATGGAACCGGGCATGTTCGGAAAAAAGCAAGGGAGGCGACCACATGACCAGAACGGCAAAGGCGCTGCTTCTCGGCGACCAGGCCCACGCGGCCTATCATCCGCTGGAGCCGGCTGAGCAGGAGCTGCGCGGAATGTTGACCGATATGCAAGTGGAGGCGACGGAGGATTACGGCTGCCTGTCGACGGAGGGGCTGGCAGGCTATGATCTGCTGATCTCCTATTCCGATCTCTGGCGGGTGAAGAAGTCCCGCGGGCAAGTGGCGGCGCTGCTGAGTTACGTCAGCGGGGGCGGGGGACTGCTTGTCGTCCATAACGGCATTTCGCTGCAGGCGGACCCCGAGCTGGCCCAGCTGATCGGCGGCCATTTCACCGGCCACCCCGATTACGGTCCGCTGGCGTTTTCGGTGAAGCAGGATGCGGAGGCTCATCCCGTCATGGAGGGAATCCGGGCATTTGCGATGGACGAGGAGCCTTACCGCTTCACGATGGATCCGATAGGTCCGGCCCAAATTCTATTGGAATACAGCCATGAGGGCGGCAGCTGGCCAGCCGCGTGGGCGCATGAATTCGGCCTTGGCAAGGTCGTCTATTTGATGCCCGGACATCATCGGCAGTCGTTCCGGCATCCGGAATACCGCAGGCTGATCGTCCAGGCGGCGGCATGGGCTTCGAATGCATGATCAACAGCATGAATGGACGCGCGGATCCTTGGATGACTGAGGGAAGTTCTCAAATACGCACTATCCACAGTCCGCGATCAAAATGAATAAGAAGCCGGAGCGCCCAGGGGCGTTCCGGCTTCTTTCGTTTCGCTAGGCCCCGGGCAAGGCGCCGCCGTTGACGGAGGAACGCCGGAGCCGGATGAAAAGCTCCGCAGCCGCTGCAAGAAAGGCGATGGAAGCATACACGCCGGCGATGTAGCTGGCCTCGTAGGGAAGGCCTGCTCCGCGATAAAGAACGAAGGCGAAAAAATGGATGCAGGAATTGGTGAAGCAGAAAACATAGCTGCGCAGCATCCACTCCCGATGCGCCATATACCTGCCTTGACGGGCGTGGCGAATGGAGATGACGGCCAGCGCGGGCCAAGCGATGTTGAGCAGGTTGAACGGAATGCTCACCCATTTCCCGCCGGTCGCGTAAGGCGCAAGATAGCCGGAAGTCAGAGATACGGCTAAAATCGAAATCAAGTAGGCATATCCGTTGGCTCGATGCAGCTTGAAGCTGCGCCGGCGCAGCCTGGAAGAGAAGTTGAGAGCTCCAGAGGCTGCCGCCAGACAGGCGAAGGCGACATGCACGCGCATGGCTCCCAGCCACGAGGGTACAGGCACGACTTGATTCAGGCCGGTTTTGACGCCAAGGAAGAAGCCGGCGCGGGGATCGAAGACGTAGTTTTTGAGCAGGGAATATCCGATGACGCAAGCGGCGATGGCGGCTAGCAGGACGGGTCCCCAACTGATTTTCACCTTTGTTCTGGACAAGGAAGCATCTCCCGTAATGGCTAGCTGTAAGCCGGATTCCTTCATATTACCATGAATAATCGGCATTCAGAATGAAAGACTGCAGATTGACAGATCCGAATAACGGGCATATAGTTGTCATAACAACTACTTTTGCGAAGCGGAGGCTTAATATGTCGGACCCGGTATTCAACGATAAGGAAGAAGCAGGACAATTGGATCAGTCCGTCGGCTTTCTGATGGGGGTCGCTTATCGCAGAATCAGCCTGCTCCTGCAGCAGCGGCTGAAGCCTTGGGAGATTACGAGCGAGCAGTGGTCGATGCTGTTCCGCGTATGCGAGCGGGAAGGGCTGATCCAGAAGGAGCTGGCCGATTGGTCCGCCAAGGATAAGCCGACGACGACGCGGATTCTGGACAATCTCGAAGCCAAGGGCCTTATCGAGAGACGTCCGGACGACAGGGATCGCCGTTCCTTGAGAATCCATGCGAGCGATGCAGGCCGCCGTCTCATCGGCGAGACGGCTGCCGTAGAGGCTGAAGCGGTTGCCGGGATTACGGCAGGGATGCGAGCCGAGGAGCAGGAGATGCTGCGCCGCTTGATCCGTCAGCTTATCCGCAACGCGAATTCACAACTGGAGGTAACCTCATGACGAAAGATGCCGGCAACGCGGGCCGATTATGGACCCGCTCTTTTATTGTTCTTACGCTTGGAGCTTTCCTGCTGTTCCTCAGCCTTCAAATGCTGCTTTCGCCTTTGCCGTCCTATGTGAAAGACCGGTTCGATCCAGGCTCCTTCATCATCAGCCTGGTGACGAGCCTGTTCGCCCTGGCGGCGATCGCCTCCCGCTTCGGTACGGCATGGCTGCTGCGGCACGTAGGCCGGAACGCGATTCTATTCTTCGGCCTCGGTCTGGCCGCAGCATCGACCGCTCTCTACGGCGAAGCTGCCAGCATCGGAATGCTGCTGCTGCTGCGTGTATTGTTCGGAATCGGATTCGGCATGGCGAGCACGGTGCTGCCGACGATCGTGACGCAGATCATTCCCCCGTCCCGGCTTGGCGAGGGCGTCGGTTATTTCGGCCTGTCCACCAGCATCGCCATGTCGCTCGGCCCGATGATCGGGCTGTCCGTCATGGGATCTTTCGGATTCGGAGCGCTTTCGTTGACCGGGGGCGCTGCCGCGCTGCTTATCATTCCGCTGCTGCTGGCTCTCCGGGCGATTCCGCCCTTGCCGTCCAAGGCCAAGGCTGCGCTCTCCGCAGCTCCAGATCCTATGGCCGCCAGGCGGCGCTCCGGAAGCATCTGGATGCCGGCCGCGCTCAATGCGCTCATGGCCGTCACGTACGGATCCGTGCTCAGCTACATCGTTCTCTTCGGCGAGGAGCGCCATCTGGCGAACGTTGGCTTGTTCTTCCTTTTCAATGCGGTGACCGTGCTGCTTGTGCGGCCGATCTCGGGGCGGATGTTCGACCGGCACGGGCCGGCCGTCGTTCTGATTCCCGGCGCCGTCGTCCTTATGGCCAGCTTGACTCTCCTGTCCTACTCGCAGCATATGGGGCTGCTGATCGTATCGGCTTTGCTGTACGGACTCGGTTTCGGTTCCATTCAGCCATCGGCGCAAGCATGGATGCTGCGCTCGACTCCCCGCGAGCGGCATGCCTCGGCGAACAGCCTGTTTTATAATTCCACCGATTTCGGCGTCGCATGCGGATCGATGGTGCTTGGAGCGGCTGCATCTTCACTCGGCTATGCGGCGATGTATCGTTGTTCGGCTGGAGTCATGGGCCTTTTCCTCATTGTCTATCTGATCTATTGGACGGCCTCGAAAAAGGGCGCCGCATTGGCGTCAGCAAAATAGCCATCGTTTAAATGAACATGAATTTGAACCGGCCGGCTCTCTGGAGCCGGCTTTTTTTAGGCATTCATGCGGTTTTTGGAGACAAAATGCTTGTCATTCAGCAATGAAGGTGCTGGAGCGGCCCGAACGATGGATTTATTTTTCCGCAGCTGCGCAGACGCGATGAAGCATCCTGCGTTCTATTTTCGTCAAAATCAGAAAATTTAGAATCCTTTCCTTGACATACGCTCCCATTTGTTAATCTAGGTTCGACAAATTTCTTTACACAATATAAATATTTTCGTTCTAAAGAACTTATTTACAAAGAAACATAGGTCTTTTATAGTGGATTTATCGGTGAAAAAACGTCCATTCCATATTTTACAAATGTTCAATGTTCGGAAATAAGGAGGAGCGTGGGGACGAATTTTCTTTCATGTACATAGTGGGATCTCTGGCTTGAATAACGAAATGGAGGAAAGTTGAATGCGAATATCAAGAGAGCTTCGTAGATGGATTGCGAAATCGCTTGCTGTCCTGATGGTCATTTCCCTGGCCGTCCCGACGGGATGGATCGGGCGGGCCGCCGCGGCGGACGCCGTTACGCTGGCTTATTGGGCGGGAACAGGAAGCGGGGCTGGCAGCAGCGCCGTAATCCCCGTTACAAGCGGCCTGCCTCAGAATACTAGCGCTCTTCAATTATCCGGCGCGACAATTACGGGCTTTAGCGGAGGTCCGACAGGCATCAGCGGAGTGGTTTCGGCTAATGCGTGGAGCGGCCCCGGAGCATATTGGGAGGCTGCCCTGCAAACGACAGGCTACTCCAACATTTCGGTATCCTCTCTTCAGCGCGGCTCAGGTACCGGCCCACGCGACTTCAAGCTCCAGTACAGCTTGGACAAAACCGCATGGAACGACGTGGCGCAAGGAGATGTAGTTGTCGCGAACAACTGGACCCAGGGCGTTCTGAATGGAGTACCCCTGCCTTCAAGCGCGGACAATCAGAGCCAGTTGTATCTTCGCTGGACACTGGCGACGAATGCTTCCGTTGGAGGGGCAACGATAGGGGCGGCGGGAACAAGCCAGATCGCGGCCGTCAGCGTCACCGGCACGCCGATCGGCTCCGGCGGAAATCCAGGCGTTCCGGTCACGGCGGCGCCTTCCGCCTCTGGAATCAGCCTGACGGATGCAGGCATTCTGACCGGCGCTCCCGGTTCGGTACCTGTAACTTCGTATGTGTATGTATACTACAATGAGGCGGCATCGACTCCTCAGATCAAGCTGCAGGCTGCCGGGGACGGCTCCTTCGGCACGGCGGTCGATACGGCGGACGGCAAGAGCAAAGTATGGGTGACCGCCCAGGAAAGCGGCAAGCAGGAAAGCGCCAAGACGGCGGTATCGGTCGCCAAGTCGGCGACGCCTGATGCCGCCAAGCTCATCTTCGCCAATCCGACGACGCTCACGGGAGCCGCAGGCTCGGTGGCGGGCGGCTCCGCCGTAACAGCGGCGTTCGAGGACGGCACGCAGGCGGGTACGGCAACGGCAGGCCAGGACGGCTCCTTCGCCATGACTCTGTCCAATCCATCCTCCAAGACGAAGGTGCTCGTCGCGGCCAAGGAGCAGGGCAAGCTGAAGAGCGACGCTGCCACAGCCGTGATTCAAGGCTCCGGAGGCGCTCTCGGCTACAAGCCGGGCGACGTCGTCATCAGCCAGGCTTACCTGAACGGCGGCAACAGCGGCGCCTTCTACAAGACGAAATTTTTCGAGCTGTACAATACGACCGACAAGGACATCAACTTCAACAACCAATGGGCTTTGATGTACGGAGGGTCCTCCTCGACGGCATTCGGCACGATTACGAAGCTGACGGGAATCATCAAAGCGCACGGCTACTATCTCGTAGCCGGCAATACAGGAACGGCCGGAGCGGCATTGCCGGTCGATGCCGATCAGACGTCGTCGCTCAATCCGAGCGGCTCCACGGGCGGCATTCTTGCCCTGGCTCAGAAGACGACAGCCGTCTCGGGCGATACGGACAACGATCTGGTCGATCTGCTCGCTTACGGCAACGGCACCACGACGAGCTTCAACATCAAGACCCCGAACTGGGGATCGCCGTTCTTTACTTCCAACGTAGGAAGCGGCACGGTCCTCCGCAAGACGGACGCGGGCTCCGACCCTCGATCCGCGATCGGCCTCGGCAACGGATACTGGACCCGGAACAATGCCAACGATTTTGTCATGAACGTTCCGAACAGCACGGCAGCTCCGGAAGAGATTTCCGTCCGCAACTCGAAATGGATGGCTGCGCCGGATGCCTCCAAGCTGACCCTTTCCGCCTCGTCGGTCCAAGGAACGGCCGGCTCGGTGCCGGCAGCGGCGGCTGTCAGCGTCTATGCGCTGAACGGCAGCGACCTGGCTGCAGCGGGACAAGCTACAAGCGCGGCTGACGGTTCGTTTACGGTGAGCTTGCCGAGCCCGGCTTCCACGGTATACGTGGCATTTGCCGGCGCGGGGAGCTCAAGCGCCTACACACGCCTGGATTCGGCGGATCAAAGCGCTGCCGTTCTCCCGATCGGCACAGCGCGCACGGTCGATGCCAAGGGGCTCCCGCTTCATATCGGCTACCGCACGACGATCCAAGGAACGGTGACGACGGCCAACAAGGCGCTGGGATCGGAAAATACAAGCTTCTACATTCAGGATGCCACCGGCGGCATCAATGTCATCGGCAAGGATACGCCGGCATTCCCGATCGTGCCGGGACAAAAGGTGAAGCTCAGCGGTTATCTGGTCTTCGCGGCGGGCACTTCCGCATTCGTGCCCGTGTCGATGACGGATCAAGGAAGCGGCACGCTTCCAGGCGCCGAGCTGGTCCGTTCGTCGGACCTCGGTTCCTTCGCAGCAGCTGAGCCGCTCGAGGGCAAGCTCGTCCGCATCAAAGCCAAAGTATCGAACATCCCGGCAACGGGTCCGGACTACAACGTCACGGTCGTCGACGGCGAAGGCAATGCGTCGATCGTCCGCATCCTGGCCCAATCCGGCATCGACATGACCGGTACGACGGTGGAGCTGGGCGAAACCTACTCCTTCACCGGCATCGTGGGCCAGAGCAAGGCAGGCTCTCCTTATACGAGCGGCTACTACCTCATGCCCCGCAGCGCGGCAGACGTCCGCGGAGATCTGCAGCTTCAGCACACGCCTTTGCTGAAGGCTTACACCGGAGTCGACGTCACGTTCAAGGCTTCCGCCAAATACGCAGAGTCGGTGACGGTATTCTATCGCGCGGCGGAGGGCCAGGCCTTCACGCCGGTCCAACTGAACTCGGCTGACGGACTCAACTACAACGGCCGGATCGCCAAGGAAAACGTTCCTCCGAACAGCTTCCAATACTATATGGAAGCGGCTGGAGGAGGAGATACGACTTCCGCAGGAAGCGCAGAAAAGCCTTACACGGTCGAAGTCGGTACGGATACGGACGGTCCTGCGTTCTTCAATCCGGTTCCGGGCGAAAACGAGGAAGTCGAGACGATGCATCCGATCGTGTCCGTTGAGCTGGAGGATCCGAACGGCGTGGACTTGTCCTCCCTGACGATCGCCATCGACGGCAAAGACCTTACGGCCAAGGCAGCCCTCACCGAGGGATCGATCAAGCTCGCGCTGACTCCCGACGACGATCTCGCTCAAGGCGTCCATGAAGTGCGAGTAACCGCCAAGGACAAGCTGGGCAATCCTTCGGATGCCAGCTGGTCGTTCCGGGTTGCGGAGCGCTTTACGGGCGGCAACCACTACTACGGAACGACGCACAACCATACCAATATTTCGCATGACGCGGCGGGAACGCCGGAAGACGCACTCAAAGCCGCCGAGAAGTACGGCTATGATTTCTTCGCCTTCTCCGACCATTCCCATGATATCGACGCCTCGCAGGTAGGCAAGGATACGGTCGACCACAACGGCATGCCGGAGCGCACCGGCGGCTCGGACTGGCAGCTGACCAAGGATTTGGCTACCCAGTACACCAAGGACGGCCAGTTCGTCGTATTCCCTGCGTTCGAGATGACCGCTACCACCTGGGGCCACTCCAACGTTTTCGGGACGACAAACTTCATCGACCGTGTCGTCAGCGGCGGCAAATATCAGAGCCTGCAAAACTATTATGCCTGGATCGTGAGCTATGACGACATCGTCGCTCAGTTCAACCATCCTGCGATGGGCTCCAACGCCTTCAACAACTTCATTCCTTACGACAAAAAAGTAGACAAGCTGTTCACGATGCTCGAAGTGGGCAACGGATCCGGCAACTACTCGTATGCGAACGCGGAGAACAAGTTCTTCAGCGCGCTCGATATCGGATGGCATGTCGCGCCGACGTACGGCGAGGACAACCATGACGCGACCTGGGGCCAGACCAAGCAGCGGACGGTCATCGTCTCCAAGGACTTGAGCCAGGAATCGCTGCTCGATGCGATGAAGAAGATGCGCGTCTACTTCACGGAGGACCCGAGCGCCAAGCTGGATGTATCCGCAAGCGGCTGGTATATGGGCTCCACGACCGACACGAAGACGCTCAACTTCGACATCAAGGTTAGCGATCCGCTGCTCGAGAAAAAAGAGGATCCGAAATTCAGCTACCTGAAATCGCAGTCCAACGACAATATCGCCAAAATCGAGCTGGTCACGAACGGCGGCCGGGTTCTTGAAACCTATACGCCGACTTCCGACACGACCGACTACAATTGGAAGCCGAAAACGATCAATGTCGTCGGCGGCCAGCAATGGTTCGTCGTTCGCGTGACGCAGAAGGACGGGGACCGCATCTATTCCTCCCCGATCTGGACACCGGTTGAGCCTGTAGCCGTCAAGGTCAACAGCGTCTCGACGACCGACGGCGCCATCATCGGAGGCTACGCGGCGAACCTGCAGGCGGGAATCAGCAACCTGGGCACGGTCGACGTGAAGAACATCACGGCGAAGTTCTACTATGACCAGGCGGATGCCGCCCATCTGATCGGCGAGGCCGGCATCGACTCGCTTGCGGCCAATGCTTCAACGACGGCCAGCGTCGTCTGGAGCAATCCGGTCGCCGGAGAGCACAAGATCATCGTCGTCCTCTCATCGACGGATAGGGATCTGGGAGAGAACAAGTACGAGCAGATTTTCTCCATCAAGGCCCCGCTCGGCAAGACGATTCTAATCGACGCGTCCAAGAACAACGAGAACACGACGAAGGACGCCGGCACGTACAAGGACAACATGAAGCTGTTCTCCGTGAAGATGAGGCAGCAGGGCTATACGGTAGCGGAAAATGCAGCCGCGATCACCGATGCGGTGCTCAAGGATGCGGCCGTTCTGTATATTTCCCACCCGGCATCCGCTTACAGCAGCTCGGAGATTGCCGCCATCAACCGCTATGTAAGCGGCGGGGGATCGGTCTGGCTGTCGGAGAAGAGCAACTACGGCGGCTCGAACCAGAATCTCAACGATGTCCTGGCGGGAATCAGCTCCGCCGTCAGGGTGAACAACGACGGCGTCTTCGACGAGACGCCGGAGGGCAACTTCTGGAGCAATCCGCTCACGTCCAACTTCTCCGTGCGCGCTCATCCTGCGCCGGTAAGCAATTACCTGACGGATTTCATCTCGACGCTGGATTACTATAGCGGCTCGAGCTTGGCCAAGGCCGGCAAAGAGGCTCTGACGGACGGAAACGGCGTCACGGTCCTCGTCCGCGGCAACGAGACGACCTTCCAGGATACAAGCAGCATCAAGAGCGACACGGTCATCTACAACCAAAGGACGTCGAACGGCAAAAACGGCCCGGCATTGGCGGATGTGACCGGGGGCTCCAGCATCCCGCTCATCGCCTCCGAACAGCTCGGCAAAGGCCGGGTCGTCGTATCGGGCATGAACGTATTCAACGATAAGCAGATGGATGAGACGTACAATGCGAAAGGCAATGCGCCGCTCTCCGTCTCCGTCATGAATTGGCTTGCCGGTCTCGAGACGAAGGCGATTCCGATCGGCGCGGCAAGGACGCTGCCGGAGGAGACGCCGATTATGGTCGAGGGCACCGTTACGACTGCAGCGGGAGTATTCTTCGATGCCTTCTATGTCCAGGACGCTACCGGCGGCATTATGGCCTTCAACGACGTTCTGGCGGGATCGCTGTCCGTCGGAGACAAGGTCCGGGTATACGGGCATGTCAAAATTTTCGAGAACAACACCGAGCTTGAGTTCGGCACATTCGCGCAGAGCGTCGTCAAGGTTTCAACCGGCGTGCCGCTTGAGCCCAAGGCTGTCGGAACGGCGGAGTCCGTGTCGGACAGCTACCAGGGCCAGCTTGTGAAGGTGACCGGCAAGGTGCTGTCCAAGCCGGATGCGAATTCCTTCATCATCGACGACGGCAGCGGTCCGGTGCTCGTCTTCGTAGACGGATACATCGCGACCCAAAGCGGTCCGGTTCCGGATCTCGCTCCGGGCGATATCCTTGAAGCTGCGGGCTTGTCCGGCCGATATGCCGAGGGCGACCGGATCCGGGTGCGCGATACCAAGGAATTGAAGAAGGCAGAATCGGTACCGCTAGTCGAAATTCATTTCGCAAATCCGGGCTTGAAGATCAGGGCGGGCGAAACAGGCAAGCTCGCCGTGAACTTCGTTCCTGTCCAAGCGACCAACAAAGAGCTGCAATGGTCATCGGCGGATGAAACGATCGCAACGGTGACTTACGGAGTCGTCACTGGACTCAAAGCGGGCAAGGTTGCAATCAGCGCGCTCTCGGTCGACTCAGGATTGTCCGCCGTGACAGAGGTCGAAATCGTTCAGCCGGTCACAAGCATAACGCTGGAGCCGAGCGTCCTTGAGCTGACGGAAGGGGAGACAGCCACCCTTCATGCCATCATTGCTCCTGCCGATGCATCGAATCAGGGAGTATCATGGACATCAAGCAACAATCTGGTTGCAGAAGTGAACGACGGCGTCGTTCAAGCCCGCAAAGCCGGTGAAGCGACAGTTACGGCTACGACTTACGATGGCGGGTTTAAGGCCACGGCTATGATCAAGGTCAATGCGGCCACGACGGAGCCGCCGACGACGGAGCCGCCGACGACGGAGCCGCCAACAACGGAGCCGCCGACAACGGAGCCGCC
>NZ_CBRA020000208.1:0-9811 GCF_000469945.2 Paenibacillus sp. P22
CAAAGTCCATGTCCTTGATTTCCAGCTTCGCGTTGAGATCCTTGGCGATTTCCTTGGCGATCTCGATGTCGAAGCCGACGATCGTGTCTTTGCCGTCAACCGTTTTGTGGAATTCGTACGGCGCATAATCCGCGCTCGTGCCGAGCACCAGCGTTTTTTTGCTCCGTGCCCGCATTCGTATTCTCGGCTGCGCCCGTGTTCGCGGCACCGCCCGCATTGCTTTCGACGTTGCCCTTCTGGCCGCATGCGGTCAGCACCAGCATGGCCGCGATCGCTACTGTCCAAACCTTCTTCATGATCATCTCTCCTGCCTCTATTTAATCGATGTGGAGCGGGCTTAACCCGTCCGATGGCTATGCAAAAGTAAATATGCGAAAAAACGAATAAATAATTACGAATGCCAGTATAACACCGATAATAAGCAATCACAACGTCTAAAGCATAAGTTTCAAAATGATGCCATTTCCGACTTTTTATGATGTAGTTATTTAGGAATAAAGATATTTATTCATGCTCTCTTGCTATTTATGGTTTCAAGCAGAAATGAACAAGGAAAGAACTGTTCGGAACAGTTCTTTCCTTCATTCACTTCAATCCGTTAGGACACGTGGAGCAGCCGGCTGATGATGACGGCTGCCTGAGCGCGGTTGGCCTTGCCTTTCGGCTCAAATCCGCCGTTGCCAGTGCCTGTAAGGATTCCTTTTTCACTGAGCAGCGCTACGGAAGGCTTGGCATAGGAAGCGATCTTGCCGCTGTCTTTGTAGGCTGCAAGCGCTGCAGAGGCATCAGCCGCTGCGATGCCGCCGGCCAGCTTCAATGCATTCGCGGCCATGATCGCCATCTCTTCCCGCGTAATCGCCCGGCCGGGCTCGAACTTTCCGTCTCCCGTACCTTTGACGATGCCAGCCTGCACAGCGGCAGCGACAGCGTCATAATACCAGGCATTCCGGTTGACGTCGCCGAACGACAGGCTCGCCGATCCGCTCGGCAGGTTGAGCGCCCGCACGAGCATGGTCAGGAACTCGGCGCGGGTTACTTCTTTTTTAGGAGCGAAGCTGTTGTCATCCAGCCCTTTGATGATGCCCTTGGCGTACAGCTCTGCGATTGCATCCCCGGCCCACGAGCCGACGGTGTCGAGATCGCGGAAGCTGTGGGCCGGCGCCGGCGTCGGAGAAGCCGAAGGCTGAACCGAAGGCGATGGAGCCGGCGTCGCGCTTGGTGTCGGCGTAGGCGTTACGGTCGGTGCCGGAGTCCAAGGATTCAACGTTGGCGCAGGCGTCGGCGTTGGATCTGCCGGTGTCGGCGTCGGATCTGCCGGTGTCGGCGTCGGATCTGCCGGTGTCGGTAGGATTATCGGCGGCGTTTCGCCGTTGCCGTCATCCATCGAGCCCTCCGCAGCGGCAGGAGCGGCTGCATAGAGCGCATTAGCCAACAGGCGATATTGGGCTTGCGGATGCGCTTTGTTGGTCAGCTCTCCGGCAAAGACAGTTACGTTCAGAGCATTTTTGTTCAGCTTGAAGCCCATGACCTTGCCTTTGACGGCCTCATGCCCAGGCCACCAGCCTGCAAGGAAGAAGTCGTCTGCAGCACTTGCCGAGGCAAGAATTTCGGCGCCTTCCGGAACGGATTTCACATAAGAGCCGGACTGAGTGTACAGGTAATCATTCGCTTGGTAAGGAGCCGTGATGACGCTGTTCTGATTGAGAATCGCTTTAAACAGGCCTTCATGGGTGCTGCCCGTCGTTGCGAAGTCGAATCCAGGCAGCAGGCCCGTTTGCTTGAGCGTGCTCATCGCAGAGCGGCCGTAACCAATGAATGGCTTGCCTGCCTCGATGGCGGCCTTGCTTCCGCTCGTATTGACGAGCACGTCTGCCTCAGGCTGGCTGGCAGCAATTCTGAAACCAAGATCCTTCAGCACAAACGCCGGAACTCCGGACGCAGATACCGAGATGGATTTCAAAAGCTTGCCCTCCGCCTTCTGCGAATACTGCGAATACCAAGGAACGGTGCTTAAGGAATACTTGTCTTTGACAAGCTTGAGGTTGGCATAGGACACCAGATAATCGCCTGTCTCATACCCCGGCCCCCCGTAAGTCAGCAGCGTTACCGACTTGCCGGCGCCCGCAAGCTCGTTAACGGCTCGAATCGCGTCGTTGTTGCTGCTTCGGATGACATAATGGGAAGCCGTGCCTTCCACGCTCGTTGCCGGCTTTGCAGCGGAGGCCGCCGGAGCCGTCTTGCCGGTAAAAGCATCCTTCGCAAATACCGCGTAGCGGTCGAAACCTCTCATATAAGAGAAGCTTTGCACGATGTCGGCATACATCTCGCTGAAATCGGAGACGTCGATGCCGTCGTACAGCACGAGATTGGCGAAGCTGCGCTTGGCTTGATGCATAGGAACAAGATAAGTGCCTTTAGGATAAGTTCTTCCTTCAATGGTGACGTAATCGGTCGTCTTCTCGACCTTGACGCTGTTGCGGATCAGATAGTTCACCATGTTGACCGCTTCGAGCGCGTTTTTCTGGTTGGACTCGTCCACTGGAAGGACATAGTATTCCGGGAAGAAGCTTTTGCCCTCGGCGCGCGGGCGGCCGATGGACTCATGCTTGGCATTGACCAGGTACTTGTCGACAGCCGGGCTGTCCACGTTCTCGATGCCGCGCTTGTACACCTCCAGCTGGTTCAGGAACAGCTTCTGCTTGTTCGCCATGACGTAATCCGTCGAGGCGAGCGCGGTATACAGCAGCGCCGTCGTGGAATCTTCATTCAGTTCCGGAATCTCGATCGTATGGCCGAGAGCGCCTTGGTGCATGGCGAATACGGCGGTGTAGGCGGGAGAAGCATCATCCCAGCCCGTCGCGTTGGCGATCGGCTTGTAGCTCGGGTCTGCGGCCGCTTTTTCGGCTTCCAGATATGGGATGTGGTACACATCATACTTCGTGTTGGCGACAGCCGCGCGGCCCATGGCATCGGCTTGCTCCACCATGCTGTCGATCAGCAGGTCGTAGTCGATGTTCGGATCATGGGGAGGCGTGCACGGCTCGATCAGGAACTGGCCGACGAACCCATGGAAGTCCAGGAAGGACAGCGGCGACCACTTGGCGATCTCGCTGGCGACGATCTGCGTCTCCGGCTGGGTCTGGTACGAGTTGTCGCGGTTCAGGTCGAAGCCGTTGGCATTGGCCCGCGTATTGAGGTAGCGGCCGTCCGGATTCTGCGTGTAGTTGAGCAGGAAGATGACATCGTCCAGCGCATCCGCCACGTCGAAGCTTACCTGGCGCGCTGCGCCGGAGCTGTCGGTCGTGTCGTACTGGATCGTGTCCTTCTTGGTCATTTCCTCAAAGAAGTTCAGGATCGCATCCACGCCCGGAGCTTCGTCCGGATGGATGTTGTTGATCCAGACCGGCACCTTGTAGTCCGTCAGCTTGCCGCTGCGGATCTTCTCCTGCAATCCGGCCGGATCGTTGATCATGGCTGGCAGCGTCTCGTTCACATACTGGTCGACGGACGCCTTGTCCTTGGCCAGAATCGTAAAGTTGATGTCGCGGCCCTGGACGGACTTGCCGAGCACGCGGGTCTCGATGTAGCGGCCGCTCTTCGCGCCCGCCGTAATGCGGTCGATCTCAGGCTTGATTTCGTCATAAGTGCGGTAGGTGTCATAGACGTTCAGCTTGATCGGCGCCGAAGCGACCGCCCCTTCCGCGCCGGAAACCATCAGCTCGTTCGTGCCGAGCAGCTTCGGATACAGCTGGCGGTAGGGGGTGCCGGACACGTTGACGCGGTCATAAGGCAGATCGAACGTGATCCTGGCGGTAAGATGGCGTCCGCTTACGACCGGCTTGCCTTCCAGATAGATGAAGGGATCTCCGGAATAATCGCCTTTTTGCGCATTGTATTTCTTCCAGTCGCTGAGAGGCTTGCCTCCATAGGTCCAATTCAGATAGACGGCATCCGTCGCGGAGATTCCCCCCGGAAGAGCGAAATCGGCCGTGATCGTGCGCTTCTCGGTAATCGAGGCCTTGTCGCTGCTCAAGGTCAGCTTGTTGGACGGCTCCTCGATCTCCAGCAGCAGGTTCGTAAGAACGGACGAGAAGGTGCTCAGACGTTCCTCGATCCGGCCGGGATAGTTGGCGCTCAGATACGCCAGCGTATCCTTGGCGGTATGCCAGATGGCCCCGTCCTGCACGGTCTGGGTGTAACCGTCCTTGTCGCCCAGCGCCCAATTGGTCGCTTCCAGATAAGCGTAAGGAATTCCGGCGCTCTTGAACGGAGCATGGTCGCTCCAGTCGCCGGTCGTTCCGGCCGGATACTCGGGATTATCCCCGCCCTGCGTCTGCAGGTTCAGCCCGAGCTTGCCGGCGATGGCCAGCGCTTGATCGCGAACAAAGCCGCCCTTCCCGGCAGATCCGTAGACGTACATATTGTCCCCGGCAGCGAGGCTGTCCAGGTTGATCATGGCGACGGTATTGGCCTTGTCGGCTTCGGACATGGCGGCCACATAGGCTTTGGAGCCCTGCAGGCCGGCTTCCTCGGAACCGAATGCGATGAACTTGATCGTATAAGGAACGGTCTGCTGCGATACCGCTTTAGCAGATTCAAGCATGACGGCGACGCCGGACGCATTGTCGTCCGCGCCGCGGCTAGGCGCCTTCACGGAATCGTAATGAGCGCCGACGATGATCGTGCGCGGCGATTCGCCATGCTTCTCGGCGACGACATTATAGCTTTTGCCGCCGTTCTTGGCGTTGTACACGAACTCGGTGACGGTCGGGCTGTATCCCATGGCGGCGAACTCGTCCCGGATATAATCCCGCGCCTCGTTTTCTTTGGCGGAACCGGCCGGCCTCGTGCCGATCGTTTCCGTGAGATTGAGCATGTACCGGTACGCCTCGTACCCCGGCGCTCCCTGCACAAGAGATCCGTCAAGCGGAGCACTCGTTTCTGCGGCCGTCGTTTGGACGGTCGCCGCCTCATAAGTCTCCGGCAGCGCGGCGGATGCCGCAGGAGTCAGCAGCGATGCAAGCATCGAACCGGCAATAACGGCAGACAACAGCTTTCTGTTCAGCTTCAAGCGGCTGGACAAAATTACATTCCCCCTTAGGTATGTATACAATATACAAAACACTGTATAACGTATGGTAGGAATTATAACATTGCGATCCCATTCTCTCAATCTATCTTCTCAAATATTACGATTTGGTATACGATTCGATATTTACCGACCTGAATCGCTTTTTTATGCGATGAAAATCTACCAAACAGCAACCAAACAGCCTATTAAACCCCTCTTTTTGCAAGGGGCTGCCCCGTATAATCATGCAGCAGCCCGCATCGCAGCCCTTCTGCCTATAAAATACGCTTACCGAGCAAGGAAGCCGCGAGCTCAACCGCTGCCCTGGCCGTCCGGCGCGCAGGATCCAGGATCGGATTGACCTCCACCAGCTCCAGCGAAGTGGCGATTCCGCTTTCCGCCAGCAGCTCCAGCGCATAATGGGCTTCACGGTAGCTCAGACCTCCGGGAACCGGCGTTCCTACGCCCGGCGCCTGCATGGGGTCGAGACAATCCAGGTCGAAGCTGACATGGACGCCGTCGGTATTCCGGCCTGCCGCGGCGATCGCTTGTTCCATGACCGCATGGATGCCCATCCGGTCAATCTCATGCATCGTGAAGCAAGTCATGCCGGACGAGCGGATGAACTCCTTTTCACCGGGATCCAGGTCCCTTACTCCGACGAGAACGACATTCTCGGGCCGGATCAACGGACCTGCTCCCGGAATGTCCGCCAGCGTGAAGGAGCCGTGTCCGACCGCAGCAGCCAGAGCCATGCCGTGCATGTTGCCCGAGGGGGTCGTGCCTTCGTGGTTCAAGTCCCCATGCGCATCGAACCAGATGACGCCCAGCTTGCCGTAATGTCCGCTGAGTCCGGCCAGCGTTCCGATGGCGACGCTGTGGTCTCCCCCGAGCACGAGCGGAAAAGCCCCCGAGCTGACGCTCCGATACACTTTCTCGCCGACCAGCCCAGCCATTTCCGCCACCTCGGCCTTATGCTTCATCAAGCATCCGGGTGCGGCAGGCTCCGCAGCATCTCCCGGAACGTCGACTTCCCATTCCTCCGCGAGCTCCAGCTCCATCGCCTTCAGCTGCCGCTTGAGTCCGGCCTCGATGATGCTCTCCGGTCCAAGCTCCGTGCCCGCACGGCCCCCGCCGAGCCAGAAAGGCACCTTGATCAGCTGAATCTTGCGCTGCCCGCTCCGCAGCCGCTCATTCATGTCCGTCGCCATGTTCATCATCGTTACCGTCTCCTTTGTCGTCGATGTCGGCTTCAAGCACTTCCGCCAGTCTTGCCAGCGCCCAGTCGATCTCCTCCTCGGCAATGACGAGAGGCGGAGCTAGACGGATCGTCGTATCATGCGTTTCCTTGCATAGAAGGCCCCTGGACATCAAAGCTTCGCAATACGGCCGCGCGGGACGGTCCAGCTCGATGCCGATGAACAGTCCGCGGCCGCGGATTTCCCGGATGCGGGGACTTTGAATCGCATGCAGCCTTTCCAGCAAATAAGCTCCCAGACGCTCGGAACGCTCCGCCAGAGCTTCATCCTCCAGAACGTCCAGCGCCGCGGAAGCGACCGCGCAGGCAAGCGGGTTGCCGCCGAATGTGGACCCGTGCGAGCCCGGCTCGAACACCCCGAGCACATCTTCATCCGCCGCCACGGCCGAGATCGGCATGATGCCGCCGCCGAGCGCCTTGCCCAGCACGTACATGTCCGGCTCCACCTCTTCCCAATCGCAGGCGAAGCGCCTGCCGGTGCGGCCGAAGCCGGTCTGGATCTCGTCGGCGATCATCAGCATGCCGCGGCGGCTGCACAGCTCCCGGATCCCGCGCAGGTAGCCGTCCGGAGGAATGACGATTCCCGCCTCTCCCTGGATCGGCTCGATGAGCACGGCGGCGGTATGGTCCCCGACCGCCGCCTCCATCGCCTCCAGATCGCCGTAAGGAACGAGCTTGAAGCCCGGCAGGAAAGGGCCGAATCCGCTCTTGTACTCCTCGCTCGAAGAAAAAGAGGTGATGGCGAGCGTTCTTCCATGGAAGTTGCCCGTGCAGACGATGATTTCCGCCTGATCCTCGTGAATTCCCTTGACTGTGTAGCCCCAGCGGCGGGCGGCCTTCAGCGCCGTCTCCACCGCCTCGGCTCCCGTATTCATGGCCAGTATTTTCGGCTTGCCCGTGAAGTCGGCCAGCTTGCCGTAGAAAGCAGCCGCCGCGTCATTGTGGAACGCCCGGGAAGTCAGCGTCACCTTGGCAGCCTGGTCCTGCAGCGCCCGGATCAGCGCCGGATGGCGATGGCCATGGTTCAGTGCCGAATAAGCGCTCAGCATGTCCATGTAGCGCTCGCCTTCCGGGCTGTGCACCCAGACGCCGGAGGCCTTCTCGATGACGATGGGCAGAGGGTGGTAATTGCGGGCGGCATGCCGCTCGGATAAAGCGATGGCTTCTGCGGATTGCATGTTTTTCCTCTCCTTATAAATGCATATTGTATTTTGTATACAATATGACGGATAAAAAATCCCGGATGCCGCGAAACATCCAGGCGCCCTGCCTCCACCCGGCCAAAAAAGATCCGGACGGTTAAAACACGCTTCATTTGTATACAATATACAAGGATGGAAGCGCTTATCGCGTATGAAAGGAATAATAACATAGAAAATGGAATCCAACAATGATTTTCTTGATTAGCTGAATACATGTGCATAAACCGAACATTAAACTGTCATCATTATTCCTTTTATGCCCTTGATGAAGCTCAAAACCGATGATAATATGTGTCATATGGAGTATTTATACAAATATTTTGCATATCCATGCAGGATAACTAGCAACGCTTCAATAGAGGAGTGAAGGCATGCAGCCGAAGTACCAGTCCCTCAAGGATCATGTCTATGAGTACATCGCCCAGCGGATCCAGGAAGGAACGCTGCTTCCCGGCTCCAAGATCAACGAGGCCGAAATATGCAAAAGGCTGGACATCAGCAGGACGCCTACCCGCGAGGCTTTGTTCCAGCTCAGCTCGGACAACCTGCTCGAATACCTGCCTCGACGGGGCTTCACCGTCAAAGCTTTCGACCAGAAAAAAAAGGAGGACTACTCCCTCCTGATCGCAACGCTGGATTCGCTGGCCGCCACGCTGGCTGTCGATCAATTGAGCGATAGGGACCTTGAGGCGCTCGACGATCTGGTCGCGGCGATCCAGGACGATCTGGATGCCTATGACTTCAGCCGTTACTACGAGCATCAGGCCCAGTTCCACGAATGCTATCTCCGCCGATGCGGCAATTCCACCTTGATCGAGATGCTGGATTCCCTCAAGAACGGATTTCTCCGCCAATCCTATGCCAGCGAGGACAAGGAAAGGCTGGCCGCCCTCCTGCAGGAAATCAACGGCGAGCACCGCCTGATCGCCGAGCTGTTCCGCAGCCGCGACAAGGAGAAGCTGGAGCAGGCGGTGCGCCTCCATTGGCGCATCATCGATTCCGATATGCTGTAGACGGATGCGCTGGATCTAACAAAGAGGCTGCCCCCGGTCATGTTCATGACCTTCAGGGACAGCCTCTTTGTTTTGCCATATAGCTTGCTGCGGGGAGCCGAATCGCCTATCGCTGCATCAGCTCCAGGGAAGCACGTAGAGCAGAATCGCGAAGAAATGGACCGCCGAGCCGGCCAGCACGAACAGATGCCATACCGCGTGATGGTAAGGGAATCCCCGCCATACATAGAAGACCGAGCCGACCGTGTAGAGCAGTCCGCCGGCAATGAGCAGAGTGACTCCGCCGGAAGCGAGGTGAGCCGTAAGGGGGCCCCAGGCAAATACGATCAGCCATCCCATCGCAATGTACAGAAGCGTCGAGGTGAACAGGAATCTCGTCACGAAAAACGATTTGAACAGCACCCCGAATACCGTGATCCCCCAGATGATGCCGAACAGCGTCCACCCTAGCTTGCCGCCGACCATATGGAACAGCAGAGGCGTATAGGTGCCCGCGATGAACACGTAAATAAAGGAGTGGTCCAGCACCTCCATCACCTGCTTGGCCCGCCCCTCCCGGAAGCTGTGCACCAGCGTCGAAGCCGTATACAGCAGCAGCATGGCCACTCCGTAGATCGTGAAGCTGACGACATGCAGCGCCGTTCCCTTCTCGGCCGCGAACACGATGAGCAGCACGAGTGCCGCGACGCTCAGCGCCGTGCCGATTCCATGCGTGACCGCATTGGCCACTTCCTCGCGCCGCGTGTACGTATACGTATTTGCCATAAGTCCCTTCCTCCTTCCTCATGCCCTATCCTATGAAACCGCTTGCTGGGCGGTTACACCTTCTCATTGGAGTAAGCCACCCTGGAMTTCATCTATCCGATGTTCCAGTCCGGAGCCTCTCTACGAGGGGCAGGCTTAGTCGGCTCTATTGCCCGCTGCGCAGCCTTCCAGGCGACGCCGGGGAAGGATGAGAGCCTGAGACAGCCTCGACCTGGACTTAAGTCGGGATCTGATTCCTCCGGCAGGAGGACAGCAGGCCGCAGCCTTGGTATAGTGGAAAAAACGGCCATCAACCGCGTTCTGCAGGTGGCCTACAGCCGAAAGGGTGGAATCATGACTCGCCAAGCAAAAGCCGTCCTCGGAGCGGCGCTCATCCTCCTCGGGGTCTATATGATGCTGCAGCAAGGCCTTCCGTCATGAAACGAAGCATATCGGTCACACCGGATGCGACTCCCTGAACGCGGACATCTCTATGTGCAAGGAGATGCCATTCTCCTGAAGA
>NZ_CBRA020000209.1:0-8286 GCF_000469945.2 Paenibacillus sp. P22
CCGCGCCGCCGGAGGCGGCGGCCGGCTGCACGGTCGTCGGCTGCGATTTGGCCGACCGCCAGGCCGTAGCGAAGTCCATCGCCAAGATTTCGCCCGACGCGGTGCTGCATCTGGCGGGAGCCAATCATGCCGGCGCCTCCTGGAAGGATCCCGCAGGCTATCTGGAAGCCAATCTGATGGGCACGGTGCATCTGCTGGAAGCCGTCCGGCTGTCCGCTCCCTCCTGCAGGATCATCGTCGCCGGCTCCATGCTCGGCTACAGGCTGCCGGAGGACGGACCGCCCCGGCCGCCTCATCCCTACAGCCTGAGCAAGACGTTCCAAAGAGCCGCCGCCCTCAGCTGGCATTCCATGTACGGCATGGACATCATCGCCGCGGAACCTTGCAATCTTATCGGGCCCGGGCCCTCCGGCGGCCTTAACGCTCTGCTCGCCCGGTACGCGGCTGCTTGCGAGAAGGCTGCGGCGGAGGGAGAGGAGCCTCCGCTCCCGTTCCAGCTCTCCTCTCGGACCGAGAAGCGGGATTTCCTCGATGTCCGCGATGCGGTGCGGGGGTATGAAGCCATCCTGCGGGGCGGCCTCTCCGGGGCGACCTACGCCATGGGGTCCGGCCGGATGCGATCTCTCGGGGAGCTGGCCGATCTGTACCTCAGCCTAGCGGCTTGCCCGCTGGAGATTCAGGCTGGAGACAGCGAGGCGGCGTCTCCTCCGCCTGCGGATGCCTCGGCCTTGGCGGCTCTCGGCTGGAGCGCGGGCATCTCTTTGGAGCAGTCCTGCTCGGACACGCTGGAGGAGGCGCGCCGCGCGCTGAAGAGATGAACATCGGATGGAGATTCTCCTTCTCATGCTGGAGAAGCCGAAAAAATCAAACGGGATGAAACCGAGCGGAAATCGGCTACATCCCGTTTTTTTTTCGTTGCTACTTCGTCCCGTTGGAGCGAGAAATAAAAAAATCGAAACTAGCGGGAAACCATTTTCCTAAATGAGAGTTTATCCGATATAATCGGAGTTATCTTATCCTATTTTGTCGAAATAAAAGCCCGTTACTCCACAAGTCGGAAAGCGAGGGGCCTCATGGATTTTCCCATCAATATCCTGCTCGTAGACGATCATCCGGAAAACCTGGTGGCCATTGAGGCGGTTCTCGTCGGAGAACCCTATCGTCTGGTCCGGGCCTATTCCGGTATGGAAGCTTTGCGATGTTTGCTGGAAGAGGAGTTTGCCGTCATTGTCATGGCTGTGCAGATGCCGGGGATGGACGGGATCGAGACGGCCAGCCTCATCCGGACCCGGGAGAAGACCAAATTCGTGCCGATCATCTTCATGACGGCCACGAGCAATAAGATGGAGCACATCTTCGCCGGCTATTCCGTAGGCGCGATGGATTATATGACGAAGCCCTTCGTTCCGCAGATCTTCAAATCCAAAATCGAGGGCTACGTCAGCATGTATGAAGCGAACAAGACCCTCCAGATTCAAAGCGAAACGTTGAAGAACCAGACGAGGCAGCTGGAGAAAGCCAATCTGGCGCTCAGTCAGGCGAAGGAGACGGCGGAGCTCGCCTCCCGCGTGAAGTCGGAATTCCTGGCCATGATGAGCCATGAGATGCGGACTCCGCTAAATGGAATCATCGGCATGTCCGATCTGCTTCTCGCCTCCGATTTGCCGGAGGAATTCACCGAGATGGCCGGCATCATCCACACTAGCGGTCATGCCCTGCTCTCTGTCATCAACCATATTCTCGAATTCTCCAGAATCGAATCCGGAAAGATGGAACTGGAAGAAGAGGCTTTTTCCCTCCAGCACTGCTTGATGGAGACGATGGACCTGTTCACGGCCAAAACCAGGGAACGGGACCTGGAAATAAAAGTCTTCATGGATCCGTCTCTGCCTTCTTATTTGAAGGGAGATGTCAACCGTCTCCGGCAGGTGCTGAACAATCTGGTCGGCAATGCCGTCAAGTTCACCCATGAAGGCGGCGTATGCATAAGGGTGGACAAGCTGGAGGAGACGGCTGATTCCCTTTTGCTTGAATTCAGGATCATGGATACCGGAATCGGAATCCCTCCGGACAAGGTCGACGAGCTGTTTCAGCCGTTCTCCCAGCTGGATGCCTCGACAACCCGGATGTTCGACGGCACGGGCCTCGGATTATCGATCAGCAAATCCCTGGTCGAGCTCATGGGCGGCACGATCCGGGTAGAACCGTCGCATGAACCCGGCACGACCATTATTTTTACGACAGCCGTCAAGCCGTTCCGGCATGACGACGTTCATCCTCAGGAGGATTCGGAATACGCTTCCAAAGAAATGATGCCGCACGACAAGGGCAAGGATGATCTCATCGTCAAGCCGGACCGATTGGACGTCGGGAAACCGGCCATTCAAAACTATGACTGGATAAAGGGGCAGGGTTGAGGACATGAGCGAGCAAAACGTGAACAACGGATCCAGCGACGGCCGAATCGACGGCGGCGAGCTGCTCAACGCCTTGATGGCGATGAAGAAGGGCAACTTCTCCTACCGGATGCCGTATGACCGCACGGGCGTGGCCGGCAAGGTGGCGGATACGTTCAATGAAATCATGGATATTCATGAGGGCCTGGTGTCTGAAGTCCAGACTGTAGCCAAGGTGGTCGGAAAGGAAGGGAATCTCTCGAAAAGGTTCGTGCAGAAAAATCTGGGCGGTTCCTGGGAAACGATCACCGACTCGCTGAACGGCCTCGTCATCGACTTGATCCAGCCGACGAGCGAGATGGTTCGGGTCATCAACGCCGTTGCCAAAGGCGACCTGTCCCAGAAGGTGGAGCTGGAAATCGAGGGACGGCCGCTTACCGGCGAATTCCAGAGAACGGCGAGCAACATCAATATGATGGTGAATCAGCTCAGCACCTTCGCCTCCGAGGTGACCCGCGTGGCGCGCGAGGTCGGCACGGAAGGAATTCTGGGCGGCCAGGCGGACGTCAAAGGCGTATCGGGCACTTGGAAAGATCTGACCGACAGCGTGAATTACATGGCGACCAACCTGACGGATCAAGTGCGCAATATCGCGGCGGTCACCACTGCCGTCGCAAACGGAGATCTGTCGAAGCAGATCACGGTCAGTGCGCGTGGAGAGATTCAGGAGCTCAAGAATACGATCAATACGATGGTGGACCAGCTCTCCATGTTCTCCTCCGAGGTGACCCGCGTGGCTCGCGAGGTCGGCACGGAGGGCAAGCTCGGCGGGCAGGCGGATGTCAAGGGCGTATCCGGCACCTGGCGGGATTTGACCGAGAGCGTCAACTACATGGCTTCCAATCTGACCAACCAGGTGCGCAACATCGCGGTCGTCACCACGGCGGTCGCAAACGGCGACCTGTCGAAGAAGATCACCGCGGATGTGCAGGGCGAGATTCTGGAATTGAAGAACACGATCAACACGATGGTGGATCAGTTGTCGACGTTTGCTTCCGAGGTGACCCGGATGGCGCGCGAGGTCGGCACGGAAGGGATTCTCGGCGGACAGGCGGATGTCAAAGGCGTCTCCGGCACCTGGCGGGATCTGACTGAAAGCGTCAACTACATGGCTTCCAACCTGACCAACCAGGTGCGCAACATCGCAGAGGTGACGACCGCGGTCGCGAAGGGCGACTTGTCGAAGACGATAACCGTCGACGCCAAAGGCGAGATCCTCCAGCTGAAGAGCACGATCAATATCATGGTGGATCAGCTCAGCAACTTCGCCTCGGAGGTGACGCGGGTTGCGCGCGAGGTGTCGACGGAAGGAATCCTCGGCGGGCAGGCGGATGTCAAAGGGGTATCCGGCACCTGGAAGGATCTTACCGACAGCGTCAACTTCATGGCCGGCACGCTGACCGATCAAGTTCGCAATATCGCCGAGGTGACGACAGCTGTCGCCAAAGGCGATCTGTCCAAGCAAATCACTGTCAACGCGAAAGGCGAGATCCTGGAGCTCAAGAATACGATCAACACGATGGTGGAGCAGCTCTCTACCTTCGCCTCCGAGGTGACGCGGGTCGCACGGGAGGTCGGCACCGAGGGCATGCTGGGCGGACAAGCCCAGGTCAAGGGCGTTGCAGGCACCTGGCGCGATTTGACCGAGAGCGTCAATTACATGGCTTCGAACTTGACCAACCAGGTGCGCAACATCGCGGTCGTGACGACGGCTGTCGCGAACGGCGATCTGTCCAAGAAAATTACGGCGGATGTGCAGGGCGAGATCCTGGAGCTCAAGATCACGATCAACACAATGGTAGACCAGCTCTCGATGTTCTCCTCCGAGGTGACGCGGGTGGCGCGCGAGGTCGGGACGGACGGAAAGCTGGGCGGGCAAGCGCAGGTCAAAGGGGTCGGCGGCACCTGGAAGGACTTGACCGAAAGCGTCAATAACATGGCCCGGAATCTGACGGACCAGGTGCGCAACATCGCGGACGTCACGACGGCGGTCGCGAAGGGCGATCTGTCCAAGAAGATCACCGTCGATGTCAAAGGCGAGATCCTGGAGCTGAAGAACACCATCAATACGATGGTGGACCAGCTCTCGACCTTCGCCTCCGAGGTTACGCGCGTAGCTCGCGAGGTCGGCACGGACGGCAAGCTCGGCGCGCAGGCTGAAGTGAAGGATGTGTCCGGCACCTGGAAGGATCTGACCGATACGGTCAACTACATGGCCAGCAACCTGACGGTCCAGATGCGCAACATTGCCGGCGTGACGACGGCCGTCGCGAACGGCGACCTGTCCAAGAAAATCACGGTCGACGTCAAAGGCGAGCTGCTGGAGCTGAAGAACACGATCAACACGATGGTGGACCAGCTCAATTCGTTCGCCTCCGAGGTTACGCGGGTGGCGCGGGAGGTCGGCACGGACGGCAAGCTGGGCGGACAAGCCCAGGTGCGCGGCGTCGGCGGAATCTGGAAGGACCTCACCGACAACGTCAATATCATGGCGACGAACCTGACGGATCAGGTGCGCGGGATCGCCAAGGTCGTCACTGCGGTGGCGAACGGCAACCTGAAGCAGAAGCTGACCGTGGAAGCCAAGGGCGAAATCGCCGAGCTGACGGATACGATCAACAATATGATCGAGACGCTGGCCACCTTCGCCGACCAGGTGACCACCGTGGCGCGGGAGGTAGGCGCCGAAGGCAAGCTGGGCGGCCAAGCGAGCGTGCCGGGCGCAGCCGGCACCTGGCGCGATCTCACCGACAACGTCAACTACATGGCGAGCACGCTGACCACCCAGGTGCGCGCCATCACCAACGTCGCGACCGCGGTGACCAACGGCGATCTGTCGCGCGCCATCGACGTGTCCGCATCCGGAGAAGTCGCGACGCTGAAGGACAACATCAATGAAATGATCCGGAACCTGAAGGAGACGACCCGGATCAATACGGAGCAGGACTGGCTCAAGACCAACCTCGCCAAGTTTTCGCGGCTGCTGCAGGGGCAAAGGGATCTGTATGCCGTCAGCCGCATGATCCTGTCGGAGCTGGCCCCGCTCGTATCGATGCAGCATGGCGTCTTCTACATCAACGAACCGGTCGGCGGCGAGCCGGTGCTGAAGCTGTTCGCGAGCTATGCCTACCAGACCCGCAAGCATCTGGCGAACGAATTCCGGGCCGGACAGGGGCTGGTCGGCCAGTGCCTGATCGAGAAGCAGCGGATCCTGCTGACCAACGTGCCGGGCGACTATGTCGTGATTTCGTCCGCTCTGGGAGAAGCGACGCCTCTCAACATCGTCTTGCTGCCGATCATCTTCGAGGACCAGGTGCTGGCGATTCTGGAGCTCGCTTCCTTCCGTCTCTACAGCGATATCGACATCGCCTTCCTGGACCAGCTGACGGAATCCATCGGCATCGTGATCAACACGATGCAGGCGAACCAGCGTACGGAGGAGCTGCTGATTCAGTCGCAGTCCCTCACCGAAGAGCTTCAGAAGCAGCAGATGGAGCTGCGCAACACGAACGACGAGCTCGAGGACAAGGCGAAGCTGCTCGTGCTGCAGAAGGCGGAAGTGGAGAGCAAGAACCATGAGGTCGAAGTGGCCAAACGGTATCTGGAGGAGAAGGCGGAGCAGCTGGCCCTCACATCCAAGTACAAATCCGAATTCCTGGCCAACATGTCGCATGAGCTCCGCACCCCTCTCAACTCCCTGCTGCTGCTGGCCGAGCAGCTGGCCGAGAATCCGGATGAGAACCTTCACGAGATCCAGGTGAAGTTCGCGAAGACGATCCAGGACTCCGGACTCGAGCTGCTCAATCTGATCAACGACATTCTGGATCTGTCGAAGATCGAATCGGGCACCGTTACGCCGGATTACAGCGAAGTCTCGCTGGCGGAGCTGACAGACGGGCTTGACCGGACCTTCCGCCACATGGTGGACGCCAAGAAGCTGGACTACCGGATCAAGGTCGAATCCGGCGTGCCGGCGAGCATCCTCACGGACTTCAAGCGGCTTCAGCAGATTTTGAAGAATTTGCTTTCCAACGCCTTCAAATTCACGGAGCAGGGACAGATCATGCTCCAGGTCAAAAAAGCGAGCGGGGGCTGGAACCTGGAAAACGACTCGCTGAACCATGCCAAGACGGTCCTCTGCTTCACCGTCAGCGATACCGGAATCGGAATTCCGCCCGAAAAGCAGCAGATCATCTTCGAAGCCTTCCAGCAGGCGGACGGCAGCACGAACCGGGAATACGGAGGAACGGGACTGGGGCTTGCCATCTCCAGGGAGATAGCCGAGATGCTGGGCGGAGAGATCACCCTGTTTAGCGAAGTGAACCAGGGAAGCGTATTTAATCTTTACCTTCCTACGGAAGCGGAATACACGGAGCCGGAGCCCCGCAAGCCGCATGCTCCCGAGGTGATCGACATCACTCCGCCCAAACGCAGAAGCAGCCTGTCCCGGCCGGCGGATGACTCCTTGATGGACGACAGGGACCGCATCGAGCCTGGAGACCGCGTGTTCCTGATCGTGGAGGATGACCAGAAGTTCAATGAGATCATTCTCGATCTCCTCCGAAAGAAAGGAATCAAGGCGGTCATTAGTTCCGGCGGCCTGGACGCCCTGGAACTCGTTCACAAGTACAAGCCGATCGCGATTACGCTGGATCTGCATCTGAGGGACACCGACGGCTGGCTGGTGCTCGAGCAGCTGAAGAACGATATCAAGGTGAGGCATATTCCGATCTGCGTCATGACCGTCGACGAGGACGAGGTGCTCCTGCTGCAGAAGGGAGTGTTCGATTACTTCCGCAAACCGGTGACGAACGAAGAGCTGGAGAACGCGCTGGATCGCTTGAGCCAGTTTGCGGACAATAAGGCCCGCAGCCTGCTGGTGGTCGTTCAAGACGAGCAGGAGCGCAAGGGAATCGTCGAGCTGCTGGGCAGCCAGGATCTCAAGATCACGGCCGTGGACACGGGACGCAAAGGATTGAACCAGCTCAATGCCAAAGCTTTTGACGGCGTGGTTCTGGACAGCGGCTTGAAGGATATGAATCTCATCCGGTTCGTCCGCGAGATGCACAAGGATGCCCGGAACAAAAGGATTCCCATCCTGGCCCGTCTGAGCAGGAAGCTCGCGCCGGCGGAAGAGAACGAATGGGATGAGCTGGTCAAGATGGCGGTTCTCAAAGAGGTCAAATCGAATGCCCAGCTGATCGATGAGACCACCCTCTTCCTGCACCGCAAAGAAGAGAACCTGCCTGCCGGCTCCAGGGACAAGCTGGTCAAGCTGCATCATTCCAATGAAATGATCGAGTACAAGAAAGTGCTTGTGGTCGATGACGATATCCGGAACATTTTTGCTCTCACGTCCATTCTGGAGCGCCATCACATGAAAGTCATTCCGGCGGAGAACGGCCAGACGGCTCTGCACATCCTGGAACATACGCCGGATATTGAAATCGTGCTGATGGATATCATGATGCCGGGAATGGACGGTTACGAAACCACCCGTGCAATCCGGCAGAAGGCGGAGTTCAAGGATCTTCCCGTTCTTGCGCTGACAGCGAAGGCCATGAAGGGGGATCGGGAGCTATGCCTTGAGGCCGGGTGCTCGGATTACATCACAAAACCGGTCAACAGCGCGCAATTGCTGACCATGATGCGCACGTGGCTGGACAGATGATTCCTGCGTTCCATGAGAAAGGGGCTGTCCCTGAAAGCCATTCGGCTTTCAGGGACAGCCCCTTCATGGTTTAAAATGGATGCCGCAATTCACAGCCGCCGATCATCTGTCATTCGAGTCGAGCCTCTGGATTTAAGCCGGCTGCCTGGCGCCGCCTTG
>NZ_CBRA020000210.1:0-9041 GCF_000469945.2 Paenibacillus sp. P22
CTTTTTTGCGGGGAAACAACAATCGTTTCTAATGGGAGGCTTTTGGCATGGAACTGAAATCCCTCGATCCCAACATTCGGACAGCTGTCGAACAGTACAAAGCATTGGAAGAAAAGATCGCTCATCTAAGCATGATTTCGAGTCTGGTCGGATGGGACCAGAAGGTAACTGCTCCCAAGAAAGGGAGAGACTTGTTCGCCAAAGCGATCGGGACCTTCCGAACGGAGCAGTTCAAATTATCCGTATCGGAGGAGATGGGCTCTCTGCTCCGCCTCCTGTCCGCTCCCGAGGTACAGGCCGACCTGGACGAAATTACGCAGGCGCAGCTTCGGGAACGCACTGCAGAATATGAGCGCTTCAAGAAAATTCCCGAAGACATGTACCGCGATTATGTCGTCCTCACCTCCAAAGCCAACCATGCATGGGAAGAAGCCAGAGAGAGAAGCGACTTTTCCCTCTTCCAGCCTTATTTGGAGAAGATCGTGGACTTCAACCGCAAGATGGCTGAGATTTTCGGCTATGATCAGCATCCTTATGATGCGCTTCTGCATGAATTCGAGCCGGGTTTAAGCGTGGCGGTACTGGATCCGTTGTTCGCCAAGCTGAGGGAGAGCAGCGTGGGCTTGCTGGAGAGGATCAACCGCTCCGGCAACAAGCCTTCGACAGCCGTCTTCGAGCAAGCATTCGAGGTGGACCAGCAGAAAAAATTCAACCACTACTTCCTTCCGATCCTCGGCTTCGACATGAACGCGGGACGGCTGGACGAGACGGTGCATCCGTTCGCCCAGTCCATGAACACCGGGGATGTCCGGATTACGACCCGATATCTCCAGAATAATGTGCGATCTGCGGTATTCGGGACGATCCACGAGGCAGGACATGGCATTTATGAGCAGAACATCGATCCGCGTTTCGAAGAAACCGTCCTATCCAGCGGAGCATCCTTCGGCATCCACGAGTCCCAGTCCCGCTTCCTGGAAAATATGATCGGCCGCAGCGAGCCGTTCTGGACGTACTTCTATCCCAAGCTCCAGGAGCACTTCCCGAAGCAGCTGGAAGGCGTCAGCCAGCATGACTTCTACCGGGCGATCAACAGCGTGCAGCCGACGATGATCCGGGTGGAAGCGGATGAGCTGACGTACAACCTTCATATCATGATCCGGTATGAGATCGAGAAGGCGCTGATCAACGGAGACATCGAGGTGGCGGAGCTGCCGGCGATCTGGAACGAGAAGATGCAGGAATACCTCGGCATTACGCCTGCCAACGATACGGAGGGCGTCCTGCAGGATGTCCACTGGTCCTTCGGCGGCTTCGGCTATTTCCCTTCCTACTCCCTCGGGAACCTGTACGCAGCCCAGCTGCTGAACACGATTCTGCGCGAGAAGCCCGACTTCTATGCCGACATCGAAGCCGGCCGCTTCGAAGGCATCCAGGAATGGCTGAAGGATAAAATTCATCGTCACGGCAAGCTCTACACGCCGGAGCAGCTGATCCGCCAGGTCACCGGCGAGGATCTGAAGGCCGACTATCTGGTGGACTACCTGGAAGAGAAGTACAGCCGCATCTACGGTCTCTAGCTCAGGCGCGAGACAGGCAGCGGCATATCGCTTCAACAAGGAAAGATGGAGGATCCATGAGGGATCCTCCATCTTTCTTTGTCAGGTCCGCATTAAAAAACAGAGCCGAGGTGATTGTTCCCCCAGGCTCTGCATGTCTGATCCGGTTATAAATTGAACCTTTCTACAGCCGCTTCCAGAGTGGAGCTCCTTTTCTTCAACAGCTCCGTCGTATCGGTGATCCGCTTTGCCGCCTCCAGCTGAATCGTCGACATCCGTTGGATCGAGGCCGCGTTCTCCGCCGTTGCCGCTGTAATCCGGGCGATCTGCTCTACCGATGCGGCGGCCTCCTCGGAGCCCGCCAGCACCTCTTCCGCAGCGGCGGAAATCTCCTGGATATGGCTGTTCACAAAA
The DNA here is from genome assembly GCF_000469945.2 of Paenibacillus sp. P22. NCBI lineage: Bacteria > Bacillati > Bacillota > Bacilli > Caryophanales > Paenibacillaceae > Paenibacillus > Paenibacillus sp. P22. Next base: position 1,974 of record NZ_CBRA020000210.1, read on the forward strand.
TGGAACCGATCCACCGTATCGACAAACAGCGCCTCCACCTGGCTGGAAAGCTCTGTCCCTCTGACCATTTCCTCGGCTTCCTCCGCCATCCTCTCGCCGATCAGAGCCGACTCCTGCTGGATTTGCTGCAGGAGCGAGGTAATCTGCGTCACGGACACGGAAGACGACTCCGCAAGCTTCCGGACTTCGCCGGCCACGACCGCAAAGCCCGCTCCATGCTCTCCCGCCCTCGCAGCCTCGATGGAGGCGTTCAGAGCCAATAGCTTGGTCTGTTCGACGATGGCCGTTATCGCGTAGAGCACGGGTTCTATCTCATGCATGTACCTGTTCAGCACCTGCACGGAATTCGTCGTCTGCTCCGCCACATCGGAGATGGATGCGACCTGCTCTCTCAGCCAGAGAATCGAGCTTCTGCCCTGCTCCGCTGTTTCCAGCGCTCCCATGGAAGCGATCGACACGCTGGATGAAGCTTCCGACACCCGTTGGATGGCCTGGGTAATCTCCTCCATCGATTTTGCGCTTTCCTCCGCCCCGGAACGCTGATGCTCCGCTCCCTCGGCCATGTCCGCGATCGATTGTCCGAGCTGCACGTTCAAAGCCACCATCCGGTCCGCTTCCGTCCGGAACTGATCCGTGGAATGAACGAGATCATGCGTGGTCATCTTGACATCGCGGACGACATCCCCGAGCGTGACGCCCAATCTCTCGGTCATCTTCATCATGGCCGAATAAGCTTGTCCGATCTCGTCCTTCGAGCTTGCCCGCCGAATATCCAGATGGCTTTTCGCCTCCGCGAGATCCCCCCGGGCCATCGCTTCCGCACCTTTAACGATCATTCCCAAGGGCCGCAATGCCCGGGACATGAACAGCGCGATGAGCAGAAACACAGCCAACGTCAGAATTCCCATCAGGGCGAACAGAGGCATGCTTTTATGCATGACTTCCCGATAGATCGTATTGGACACCGACACATTCGTATCGATTCCAATCGCGCCGATAACCGTTCCCGCCGAATCGAGAAGCGGTGCATAAGAGGAAATGTAATCGCCGTACTCCGTATTCTCGATGATGCCGGTTTTGGCTGTCTGTCCCTTCAGGATCGCTTCAACCGCTTCCTTGGGCACATCGGTTACTTCGCCGATCGGCGAAGCCGAGTCCGATCCCTTCGGCTGACCGTCGATGACAATGAGGGGCTGCCCTTTATCGTCGATTCTCACCGTATAGACGTACTGCGCCCCGATCTGCAGCCGGTAGCGGTTCAATTCCTCGCGAAGGCTCCAATAGAGATCATTCTCCCCGGCATCCTTCAGGTACGTTTCATAGGATTTCAAATCGAATTGCCCCGCATAAGCCTCCGCTGTGTGCATGCTGAAGCTGCCTATCGCTTCTTCGCTTGCCTTCTTGGTGCTGCGTATCTGCAGGTAGATCAAGGCGGAGGACAGGATGACGAGGGTCGACAAAATCATGATCGACAGCTTGAATACCAGGCGGCTTCTAAATCTAAACATGCAGTCCATGCTCCCTTTGATATCGTTTGCGAAATCGGTCCTGTTTCCAGAGGTCCCCCGGAAATGAAGGGATCATCCTTATATCGGAATCAGCCGAGGGCATGTTTAGAATAGAGGGCATAAATGAATGCCGAGGAATCATGTCCCCCGCTTGGACTCCCAAACTCATCTAAAAGCGGGCGAACTCTCCCCCCTATGGGGAAGCACATGGCCGCTCTCTCCTTCACTTCACGCGGAAAGTGCGTTGGCCGCTGCGGCGGATGATCAGCAGCGCGGCAGCCAGATACACCAGCGCCAAGCCTGCCGCCAAGGAGGCGAATGTTCCCGCTGCCGGCTTAAGCACGATGCAGGCTCCTCCCAGCATGGAAATGAACAAGCTGAAGATGAAGTACAGCGGATTTTTCACATTGAGCTCCGTAGAGTAGGGCTGGAAGAAGTAGTACATGAACAGATGATGGACGGAATAGAAGAGCGACAGGAACAAGACGGATATCCATAACAGCACAATCTCCATCCCCAGCCAATCGTTGCCCGCTGCGGCTTGCAGGATGGCAAGGACCGTTCCGAGAGCCGCGGCGATCAGCAGGTTGAAGGCTGCGATCCGGACAAGGCGAAGGCGAAAATGCTGGCTCGCGGCCGACCGGTAGAAGCTGTGCCGCATCAGGCTGAGGTCGCAGTGGTAAAACATGGCCTTGCACATTTTTTCTCCGACCGCGATGAAGTTGAAGCCCAGCAAAAGATACGGGTATACCATCGCCAGCTCCAGCCCGAGCCCGTCGAGCTGCTCGCGAAATGCCAGCGCGGCTGCGGCCAGCAAGGCTCCCCCCGCTCCAATGACGATCAGGCGCATTTTGACTGGGGCTACGAGCAGGCTGCGATGGCGGGCAAAAAAGATCGCATTCAAATAGCGGTAGCCTTCCAGTCCTTCCAGCTTGCTTCTTGATTGCAGGGTATAGTCGCTGTCCTTTGATTGGACGCTTGTCTTCTGCGCCTCCGACATCATGCGTCCGACGTCCAGCAGCGGGTCATCCCGCTTGGCGGCGGCATCGACCGTCCTTCTGTACTGCTTGTAGCGCCACAGCCGGACGGCCGCAAGCAAGCCGGCCGCCGCCATTACAAGCTGAATGGGCCGGCTGAGCATCCAGGCTCCGGCTGCGGGTACGGCATCGCTCAGGAGCGGCGCATATGCAGCCGCGAACGAGAGGCAGATGACGATCCAGACCAGCCCGACTTTCTTGATCAGGATGATTCCCTTGCGGTCATACAGCAACAGATGAAGATATTCCATGAAAATCCGCCACAGGGTCAGCGCCGCTGCGAGCAGGATGGCATCCAGCGCGCCAGCCCCTAGCGCCAGAGCGAAAATGATCAGGACCGGCACATAAAAAACAAAATAAGCCGCATAGCGGTATGCCAGTGCTGCCTTCATGTATCGGGCCGGAGACAGCCTCATCAGCTTGACCGCGACGTACTTCTCCCGCTTGGGCTCCAGAATGGTCGCTGCGCTGACGCCCGCCGCGACAAAGCTGGTCAGGAAAAACAGATGAAGAAACAGCGTCCACCGCTCATCCCCGGATAGATCCGGCACGGCCGACACCGGCAAATAGAGAAATAGTCCGACAAACGCCAGCTTGCCGGCAAAGTTCCCGAGCAGGCTGAGGAGGAATGCCGCTGCCGACAAGATTTTCTTCGCGCCCAGCTTGGCGTAGAGCCTGTCTGGAATCCGCTTGCCGACAAGCGGCAGCTTCTGAAGGTAGTAGATCACTAGATTCGCCATGGACGAGGTGCGGATCGCGATCAGGGTGCTAAGCGTTTTCTGCATGGCTCTCGTCCTTCAGCAGATCGATGACGCTCTGCTCGAACTCCGGGCTGCGCAGCAGATCGGCAGGCACGGAGGACAGCCTGCCCTTGCTCAGAACGACCAGCTCGTCGCATAGATCGGAGGCGAGCTGCAGGATATGCGTGGAGAAGATGAGAATATGGTCCCTTTTCATTTCCCGCAGCATGGTTTTCATTTCCAGCGCCACGATGACGTCGAAGGAAGTAAGAGGCTCATCCAGCAGGATGACCAGCGGCTTGGTGATGAGGAACAGCAGCATCTGGAGCTTGTTCTTCATGCCGTGGGAATAACCTTTGATCAGCTTATGCCGATCCTCCTCGGTCATGCTCATCATGTCAAAGTATTCATTAATGGTCCGGTCCATTTGCAGCCTGCCCCGGTTGATGTCCATGAAAAACCGGACGAACTCGTAGCCGGTCAGGAACTCGGGCAGGATGGGCAGCGAATAGACGTAGCCGACGTCCTGCTCGTCCAGCTCCCGTGCCTGACGGTCTTCCTCCAGAAGCACTTTCCCTCCGTCCATCCCCATTTCTCCGCTCAAGCAGTTGAACAGCGTTGTTTTGCCCGCGCCGTTGCGTCCGAGCAGGCCGTAGATTTTCCCTTTCTCAAACGTATAGGACGCTCCCTGGAGCACCTTTTTGCCGTCGAATTCCTTGACGACTCCATCGATCCGCAATCGCATTCGCAGTCCCTCCATCTTTGCCAAAAAACGGATTTTTGTGTTAGCCGTACTATACGGACCAACCGCGGAGAGGTCTCAAAATGGGAACGGGACGGATTTGGAGGACTTCGCCCGAATCCTCTTTTTTCATCAACTAATTTACACTTCATGTAACCTCTATATATACTGGATGGATATACATAATGAACCCAATGGGGAGGGATTTTGGTGCAAAAGACAATCAAAATAGGCATCGTAGGTTACGGAAACCTCGGAAAAGGCGTGGAGAAAGCGATCGCTCAAAATCCGGACATGGAGCTTGCGGCTATTTTTACCCGCAGACAGCCTGATGGAATGATCGGCGGAGAAGGCGTCCGCTTCGAACCTATTTCGGCCGTAGAGCAATACAAGGGCATTATCGATGTCATGATTCTATGCGGGGGCTCCGCCACCGACCTGCCTGAGCAGACTCCCGCGATTGCGGGTATGTTCAACACCGTCGACAGCTTCGATACCCATGCCAAAATTCCGGAATTCTTTGAAAAGGTCCATGCCGTTGCCTTGCAGTCAGGCACGCTCAGCATTATCTCGACAGGCTGGGATCCGGGTCTATTCTCGCTCAATCGTCTCCTGGCGGAAGCCATTCTTCCCCAAGGCCAAGAGTACACGTTCTGGGGCAAAGGCGTCAGCCAAGGCCACTCCGATGCCATTCGCCGGATACCTGGCGTCAAGGCGGGAGTTCAATATACCGTGCCGGTTCAAGAAGTCATCGACCAGATCCGTTCGGGTCAAACGCCGGAGCTCGCGACGCGGGACAAGCATGTAAGGGAATGTTTTGTCGTTGCGGAGGAAGGCGCGGATAAAAAGGCGATTGCCGAGACAATCGTCACCATGCCGAACTACTTCTCCGACTACGATACGACCGTAACCTTCATTACCGAAGAACAGCTGCAAGCGGAGCATCAAGGCATGCCGCATGGCGGTTTTGTCATCCGCAGCGGTGTGACCGGTACCGGAACGAAGCAGATTATGGAGTTCGGCCTGAAGCTCGAAAGCAATCCGGAATTCACGGCAAGCGTTCTGGTCGCATGCGCGAGAGCGGGGCATCGTTTGAGCCAAGAGGGAAATAAGGGGGCGAAAACCCTGTTCGACCTTCCGATCGGCTATTTGTCGCCGAAGTCGGCCGAGCAGCTGCGGCGCGAGCTTCTGTAGCTGCTGTAGCTTCTGTAGCTGCTGTAGCTTCTTTAGCTTCTTTAACTTTTTAGCTTTTTTTAGCTTTTTTTAGCTTTTTTAGCTGCTTTAGGGAAGCTTAGCTTGTTAGCAATAAGCACATGATGTAGGCCGCCGGAACAAGCTTTCAGATAAGTTTATTATGATATATGGTCTTATGGTGCCCATTCGTGGCGCTAAACTTATTAGCTGGGGGCGACGCTGGTTCTCTCTACATTTCATTTCGTCTCTTGATAAGAAGAGGAACTATTAATCTCAAAAATTGAGGATGTCAGTAAAGGTAATAGGAAAACGGCACTAATGAACAGAAATGCCCTAGTAGTGCCGTTTCTTCTTATGCCGTGCACTATAACAGATTCCAATAATTTTTCTATATATTAGATATTTAAATCGATTATTAATATGATGCAATGAGCCATTCAGGAAATGAATAATTGTGAGCAACATAAGAAAATCTTTGCTGTACTGAAAAACCGTCTGGATCATGGTGAGGATTATTAATTAACAACATTCCAATTACAAGATGTCCTTCTGGATCATTCTCATTTGCAGCTAATTTGTGCCACCATTCTATGACACTCTCCAATTCATTTATTTTTGAAAAACATTTGCTTGCATTGATCCATGACTCATTTGTATTCTCATCAATGAACAGTAGCGCTCTATTAACCAATGAAAATGGTTCATTAATTTTTAAACCTTCTGCAAGTAAAAGTTCATGATTTGGGAAATTATCACTCTCATCTGGATACCTCCTTATTAAATAAGACAAATTGTTACCTGCAAATATATTCCCATCCATAAAAGCATTTAAAAATGCTATCTTTGCAGAATGATAGTTCTTCTCAATTGTTAGTAAATACCCAATATCGCAATACTGATTCAATAATTCCTCTATAAGTTCAGAATTTTCTATATCCGATCTGTTAATTGAATTTAAAATATCAAATGAATCCTTATATTTCATCAGACCTTTTAAAGCTATTGCAATGCCTATATTTGCAGTGATAATTGACTGCTTGAATTCATCCTTCCCATTGAATCTATTTACTACCTCACCAAAATGCTCATGTGCAAGGCCCCATCTTTCTAAGTGTAATAATAAATTTCCTTTATTAATCATGGATTTTATAACTAGTTTTTGAATGATTCTTTCTGGGACCAAATGATATTGTTTATCAATTTCATTATACACCTGGATAGCTTCATTATTCTCGCCCTTTGTCTCAAATGCTATAGCCTTCCCAATTAACGACATTATTACTACTTCAATGATATTCACATTTATTTCATCTTTATAAGTTAAATGTACCTCAAAATATAGTTGCATCGCTAATTCAAGATCACCTTTTTTTCCAACGAATATAGCTTTTTGATATAACGCTTTAGCAACAAATGTTTTCATCATAATACTTTTCTTGTTTTTGTGATGGTCAATAACTTCATTGATTTCGCTTAATGCTTCATTTTCTTGATCCTCTTCAAACAATAAAATAGCTCTTTGTATTTTTGCAGTAAGATAATGTTTATTGTTTTTTGATGAACTAGAAAATTTAGATAATAATTCACCATATTCCAAGATAGCTTTATTTTTTTGCTCTAAAGATCTATAAATCTTTGCTCTCTTTAAATGAGAAATCATTACATAATTTTTTATCTGTGGTTCATCTATTTGATTCATAGTTTCATKHATYACGCCAAAACCTTCCGTGACCTTGTGCTATCTCTCCTGCAATTCCTTGTTGAAAACAAAGGTGTTTACGAACGAGCATGTGGCAGAGCAGCAGGTCGTCAGCTGTCGTCAACTTCGATATTCACCTTCGCCGCGA
>NZ_CBRA020000211.1:0-15426 GCF_000469945.2 Paenibacillus sp. P22
CGCGCCATGGCGGCCTTGCTGGCCGTGTCGGAGGTGAATGCTTCCATGGGCCGCATCGTGGCGACTCCGACGGCAGGCTCCTGCGGCATCATTCCCGGCGTCTTCGTCAGCACGCAGGAGCGCTTCGGCTGGAGCGACGACGAGATGACCTACGGCTTGTTCGCGGCCGGCGCGATCGGCTACGTCATCGCGAACAACTCCTTCGTATCCGGAGCGGAGGGCGGCTGCCAGGCGGAGGTCGGCTCCGCGATCGGCATGGCGGCCGGAGCGCTTGCGGAGCTGCGCGGCGGCAAGCCGGAGCAGGCTGTACACGCAGTCGGACTCGCGCTTAAAAACTCGCTCGGCCTGATCTGCGATCCGGTCGGCGGGCTGGTGGAGATTCCGTGCATCGTGCGCAACGGCTTCGGCGCCGTCACGGCGCTGGCGGCCGCCGATATGGCGCTTGCCGGCGTGCGGAGCGTCATTCCTTCCGACGAGGTCGTGCAGGTGATGCTGGAGGTCGGCGCTGCGATGCCGGAGAAGCACCGCGAGACTGCAGGCGGCGGGCTGGCGCAGACGCCGACCGGCAAGAAGCTCATGAGCGAGCTGCGCAAGAAAGGCCGTCCTCTGCGCAAAGCGGAGGATGAGCGCGGCAATGCGGAAGCTTGACCGATATCGGATTCAAGGCCCCCTCGCAGGGGCTTTTTTGCGCGCTGAATTGAGGCTGGAACCCGGGAACCGCCGTCAGGCTTGGCATCATGCCGTGCCGATAGGCCGTCAGTATGCCGCTAATTCGGCATATGCGCGGAAGGAGATTCAAGCGGCGAGGGAGAAGAGGTAGACCCTGCTAAAAGGAGGGATCGTCATGCCCGTGGAATTGACGCTGTCCCAGCGGAAAGCTTTGGAGCATGTCGCCGCTTATGCCAGAAGCCGAAAGAGCGAGGCGGACCAAGCCATCGGCGATGTCCTTCGTCTGACTGGCATCGGCCGGGCCTCGTTGGATGAGGCGGTTGCGAAGCTGCAGGCCCATGCCCCGGTCGCGCTCCATTTCCATCCCGACCGGCCGGACCACAGCATGAAAAGCGTGGCTGAAGCGCTGCTCGAACAGGGGGAATACAAAAGCCAGTTCGAAACCATGCTCTCGAGCGGAAGCGTGTCGGCGTATCCCGGCGGGGAACGCGACATCTGGGAGGAGAGGATGTTTGGCGGCGCTTATCAGACCGGCGGCGCGGCCAACAGCGAGCGGCCCAAGTATGGGGCTCTGAATGTCATGCAGCATCCGGAAGGTCCCGCTCCGCGATTCGGCTCCTGCTACTTTCTGCTCTCTCCGGCTGTCTCCAGGCGCTGTACGTTCACTTATTTGGATTCCCATCTGGAGCGCAGGGAGAAGGGTACTTTCGAGGAGTTCGGCCTCGTTGCGGCTGCCCTCCTGAAGGATGCGCATTACGGCGGGTTTGCGATCGGCGAACGTGAGCTGACGGTCCAAAAGCTGCTCGGCCCTACAATCGACAGGCTTGAGAAGCCGTTCGCCGGCGATATCGGGGGAGAATCGGTACGAAATCTCGACCACTATATTGAGGCGCAAATCCACGGGGGCCTTTCGCTGGAAGAGGATGTGGAGCTGCTTGTCGCGGATCCGTGCTTCAAGGGCACCGGGACCGGAAAGCTTTTAGAACTCATTTGCCGCCGGTATTCCATCCGCTTGTACTGGCATATGGGCTTTTTCCTGAAGGCGGACGAGGTTCCGACCGATTTTAGAGGGCCTTCCATGCCTTCCCTTGCCCGGAGGATCGCTCGCAACGGAGAGATCGATGCCTTCCAGATCGGCTGTGCGGCCATGGATTTGAAGCGGAATCCGGCCGCATGGAGCGGCAGGGGCGACTACCCGGCAGTTCTGCAGGAGCTGAAGCAGCTATGGCATGTGCTCGTGCAGTACGGGCATCCTCGGCGCACGCCGGAATGAGCCGATATCAAAAAATGCGAGAGGTATCATTGAGGAGCCTATTTCCGCCGATTACGGTTTCAAAATGTCTGGAGATGGGTATGGAAAGGAAATCCGTTTTGTGCGCAAATTCTGCGGAGGCCGGAATAAAATAGTACGGTTAGGCGAATGGGGCGCGACGCGGCTGCGGCCGCAGCCGCGCCGAGGCAGTCCACAAGTCAGGAGGAATGGCGGAAGTGGTCAAAACCAGAATGGTCGGCTTATGCATGCTGATTCTTGCCATGATCGCCGCAGGCTGCGGCAGCACTTCTCCAACCGAGAAAACGAAAACGCTTACACTCTGGTATTGGAACCGAAGCCTCGACGACGGCCTCATCAAGTCCGTCGAGCAGAAGTTCCCGGGCATCCGCATCAACGCGCAGAAAATCGGAGGCGACTTCAAGTCCAAGCTGAAAACGACGCTCGCCGCCGGCTCCGCAGGACCCGATATCGTCGCTTTCAACGATTGGGTGTCCGAGCTGTTCGTCAGCTCAGACCGCTTCTACGATCTGTACGACCTCGGAGCCAAGGAGATCGAGCCGGATTTCCTCGACTGGAAATGGAATTTCGGCGTCACGCCGGAAGGAACGATGATCGCCCTGCCGATCGATACGGGGCCGACCGCTCTGTTCTATCGGGCCGATCTGTTCCGGGAAGCCGGCCTCCCGTCGGATCCGGAAGACGTGCATAAGCAGCTCGGAACGTGGGAGAGCTATCTCGACGCAGGCAAGAAGCTTCAGGATCATTTTGCCGGCAAGGTCAAGATGCTCGACAACGTCAACAACGTCTACACCCAGGCCAATGCCCAATCCGACCGCATTTATTTCTCCAAGGAGGACGAATTCATCGGCGATACGCCTGCCTCCTCGATGAAGAACGCCTGGAATCTGGCCGTCAAGGCCGCCCAATTGAAACTGTCTGGCAATGCAAACGCCTTCACGAGCGAATGGAGCGCAGCCATGAACAACAGCAGCATCGCCTCCTTCGTCGGGGCCGTCTGGATGAAGGAGGTTCTGGAGGAGGCCGCGCCGGATACGAGCGGCAAATGGAGAGTCGCCCGGGCTCCGGGCGGAGACGGCAACAACGGCGGCTCCTTCCTCGCCATCATGAAGACGAGCAAATACCCGCAAGAGGCCTTCGAAGTCATCCGCTACCTTCAAAATCCCGACAATCAGATTCAGTCCTATAAAAATCTCAATCTGTTCCCTTCCGCCGCCAAAGCGCTGGACGATCCTATCATGAAGGAGAAGGAGCCTTTCTTCGGCAATCAGGCGACCGGCGAGATTTTCTCGGAATCCGCGCGCAACGTGAAGCCGGCCTACTTCGGAGGCAAGTATTCGAATGTGAACGGAATCGTCGGCCGCGAGCTGACCTCCGTCGCCCTGCAGGGCAAAAATCCCGACAAAGCCTGGAAAGACGCGATAAGCCGGATCAAAAAAGAACTGCTGCGCTGATGCGGGCCGCTGCCCGCTGTGCAGAGTGCATTTCCAAGATCAATGGCTGACAGGAGGTCACCTCAATGGGCAATCCCATGCTGAACGCGGAGCCTGCCCGCGCTCCCGTACCCCCGCGCCTCAAAGGCAGCTTGGCTTCGAGACTATGGAGGCATCGGAAGGAATACTTGGCCATATCGCCTTTTTACATCTTGTTCGCCATTTTCGGCTTGTTCCCGATCGCCTTCTCCATGTATCTTTCCTTCCAAAAGTGGGATGGAATCGGGAGGATGAGCTACAACGGCGTGAACAATTACCGCTTCATGCTGACCGATCCCGAATTCTGGAGGGCGGTCGGCAACACGCTGCTCATCTGGATTTACTCGACGGTTCCGATGCTGTTCCTCGCGCTGGCCGTCGCGTTCCTGCTCAATTCCTCATTCGTCCGGTTCCGGACCTTCTACCGGATCGGCTATTTCATGCCGAACGTCACCTCGCTTGTGGCGGTGGCGATCGTGTTCGGCACGATCTTTTCCAACAACTACGGCCTGCTCAACTATGTCCTGAACCTCATGGGCCTGAACTCGATCGAATGGCTGAACAAAACCTGGGGCATCCAGCTCGCGGTGTCCGTCATGGTCATCTGGCGCTGGGCGGGCTACAACGCGATCATCTACCTGGCCGGATTGCAAAGCATCCCGAGCGTCCTCTACGAAGCCGCCAAAATCGATGGGGCTTCGACCGTCCAATCCTTTTTCCGGATTACGATTCCGAACCTGAGGCCGATCATCCTTTTTACGCTGATTACCTCGACCATCGGAGGCATGCAGATCTTTACCGAGCCGCAGGTGCTCGCGGGCAATGACGGAGGGGTCAGCGGTGGAGGCCTCACGATCGTGCTGTACCTGTACCGCGAAGCGTTCATCCATAACTACTTCGGCTACGGCGCGGCCGTCGGCTGGGGGATGTTCGTCCTGATCGCAATCTTCTCGATCGTGAATGGGCTGTTCGTCCAAGGCGGGCCAACCCGCGGGCAGGGGGTGAAATGATGGCGACGAGAACCAAATCGGTCCTGCTCCATATCGGCCTCGCCATCGGGCTGCTGATATCGATCTTCCCGTTCTACTGGCTGCTCGTCATGGCGACGCGCACGACATCGGATATTTACAGCTTCCCGCCGAAGCTGTGGTTCGGCACCCAGCTTCTCGACAACATCGGCCGGGTGTTCGACAACGTCGATTTCTTCGGAGCGTTCTGGAATACGCTGTTCGTCGCCTCCGCCTGCACCCTGCTGGTGCTGTTCTTCGATTCGCTTGCGGGCTTCACGTTCGCCAAGTTCGATTTCCCGGGCAAAAAAATGCTGTTCGTCCTGCTGCTGGCGACCATGATGGCGCCGTCCCAGCTGTCGCTCGTGCCTTCCTTCGTCATTATGGCCAAATTCGGCTGGGTCGGCACGTTCAAGGCGCTGATCATTCCGGGAATGGCCAATGCGTTCGGGATTTTCTGGATCCGGCAGTACGCCCAGGAATCGGTGCCGTCCGAGCTGCTGGATGCCGGCCGCATCGACGGCTGCGGCTTCCTGCGCCTCTATTGGAACGTCGCCCTGCCGATATTGCGGCCCGCGCTTTCCTTCCTCGGCGCCTTCACCTTCATCGGAGCGTGGAACGACTACCTGTGGCCGCTGATCATCCTGACCGACGAGCGCAAATATACGCTTCAGGTGGCGCTGGCGTCGCTGAACGGGATTTACGTGACGGATTATTCCATGGTCATCGCCGGAACCTTGCTTGCGGTCATTCCTCTTATCCTTCTGTTCCTGTTCATCAGCAAGCAGTTCATCTCGGATATCGCAGCAGGCGCGATCAAGAGCTGAAGCGGGAGCGGGAGTCGGGGAAAAGCGTGGCTTCAATTCATGGGAGCGAGCTGTCCAAGGCCTCATCGGCCGAAGGGCGGCTCTTTTTTTGCTGCTGTTAGGCAAAGACACACGGGTCCCGGGAGTCGCGGCTGCGCCTTGCATGGGATGCGCAGCATCTATGCGAGGAACGCGCATACGGTGTAGTTCGCGTGCACCTGCACAAGATGCGCGATGCGCGGCAAACCGCCCCTTGTATGTGCGCTTTTCACGGGGTGCATGACATCGCGCCTTGTATATGCGCCTTCGCACGGGGTCACGGCATGCGGCATTCCACGCCCTCGTGTGCACCCTGCGCGAGGGTGATCGGCATGTCGGTGCTTGCCGCCCGCCGCGGCTTCCGTTTTCCGCAAGCCGAAGGCGCGGCTGCAAGCGCTCTGGCTTCCCTCTGCCGGTGCAGGAGCAACGCCAGCCCAATCGTTCCCGTCCTTTTTCCCTCCATGGGCATTGACACCGGGCAAGGTCATCTCTTATAGTTCCCCTGACCTGATGCACAGGTTCATTTTGTTAGCCTAACAACTTAACGAGGGTGGTCCATCATGTTCAACCGAGCCGCGCAAGCCGAACTGCCCGGCAATTCATTCGAACGAACGTTCCAGCAGGCGGTGCAGGAGGGAAACCGAACTTCCTTCCAATACCTCCTGTCGCTGTATAAAGGCAACTTCATGAATCTCGGCATCTCGCTGATGTTCATGGTGATCAAAAGCCTGCCGGTCTATCTGCTGCCGGTCGTCACCGCCAATGTCATCAACATCGTCGCCCAGCCCACCCAGCATTCCATGCGGGAGCTCTGGCTCAACTTCGCGGTGCTGCTGGTCGTCGTGCTTCAGAATATCCCGACCCATGCCGCCTACGTGAGCTTCCTCAGCCGCGCCATCCGCACCGTCGAGGCGGGGCTGCGCGGAGCGATGGTGCGCAAGCTGCAGCAGCTCTCGATCAATTCCCACCGCGAGCTGCAGGCCGGCCGGCTCCAGTCCAAGGTGCTTCGCGACGTCGAGGCGGTGGAGGGCATGTCCAAGCAGCTGATGCTGGCGCTATTCCCGGCAATCCTGAACGTCATCATCGCGTTCGGCCTCACGCTGTATACCAACTGGCTCGTCTCGCTGTTCTTCCTCGTCACGGTTCCTTCCGCGATCGCGGTGATGAGGCTGTTCCGCCGGCGGATCAAGCAGAGCAACAGCGAGTTCCGCAAGGAAATCGAGACGATGAGCTCCCATGTGTCGGAGATGGTGGAGATGATTCCGGTCACCAAGGCGCACGGGCTGGAGCAGGTCGAGATCGACCGCATCGACACGACGCTGAAGCGGCTGCAGGGCAAGGGCTACCGGATGGATCTCGTCGAAGCCTACTTCGGCGCCTCCAACTGGGTCACGTTCCAGATCGTGCAGGTCGTCTGCCTGCTGTTCACCGCCTATCTCGCTTACACCAACGAAATTCCGGTCGGCAGCATCGTCATGTACCAGGGGTATTTCGGCATGATTCTCGGCTCGATTACGGCTCTAATGAACGTATATCCGATGATTGCCAAGGGGTTCGAGTCCATCTCGTCCATTACGGAGATTCTGAAATCCCCGGACATCGAGAACAATGCCGGCAAGCTCAAGCTGCCCAAGGTGGCCGGCGAATACCGCTTCTCGGACGTCCAGCTGAAGTTCAAGGACAGCGAGCAGCATGTATTGGAGGAGCTGTCGCTGGAGGTTAAGGCCGGCGAGTGCGTCGCTTTTGTCGGAGAATCGGGGGCAGGCAAGTCGACGATCCTCAATCTCGTCATCGGTTTCCTTGAGCCCAGCTCGGGGCAGGTGAGCGTGGACGGGGTTCCGCTGTCCGAGCTGGATCTGTCGGAATACCGCCGCCATCTGGCCGTGGTGCCGCAGACGAACATCCTCTTCTCCGGCTCGATCCGGGACAATATCACCTACGGGCTGAAGGGCATCACGGACGAGAGGCTGATGGAGGTCGTGGAGCTGGCCCATCTGTCGGAAATGGTGGGCAGGCTGCCGCACGGCGTCGACACGATGGTCGGCGAGCATGGAGGCAAGCTGTCCGGCGGCCAGCGCCAGCGCATCGCGATCGCCCGCGCGCTCGTGCGGGATCCGCAGGTCATCGTCCTCGACGAGGCGACGTCGGCTCTCGACAACGCCTCGGAATTTCATGTGCAGCAGGCGATGCAGCAGCTCATCAAGGGTCGCACGACCTTCATCGTCGCGCACCGGCTGTCTACGATCCGCCATGCGGACCGGATCGTGGTCATGAAGCGCGGGAGGATCGTCGAGACGGGCACGTTCGACGAGCTGATCGCCCTCAAGGGCGAGTTCTATCATTTGAAACAGCTGCAGATGTAGCTCTGCAGGCTTATGCAGGCGCAGAGGGGCACAGGTGCAGAGGAGCACAGGCGCAGCGGGCGCAGAGGAGCTGGAAAGATCTCCATGCCGTTCGACAGATGGTGCGCTGCAGCTTTTGGAGGCGGTTTTTCAAATCGCGCCGCTCTGAAATATTTGTATGAACGATACCAGAAAAAAAGAGGATTTCCGCCGGGGAATCCTTCTTTTTTTTGTTTCCTTTTTGCATATTTCAAACCTGGAGTATAACTCTCAGGAGTCTCAGACAGGAGGGTTGTTGAATCCTCGCCCGTCTGCCTGGACGATGAGATTTCCCCTCGCTGTCAAGGCCGGCGAAGCGGGTTACTTGCGCAGCTCGAAAAACTCGCAGCCGCTGCGGGAGTGATAGGCAAGGTCGGCGACGCCGGATTGGATGACGACCGTACGCTCGTCGAAGCGGACAATGCAGCTGCCGGATTCGATCATCTGGTCGTCGCGGAAGACGCGCACCCGAATGCTCTTGTCGAGCGCTTCCTGGAAATCGGCATCGGTATGCAGCGGGCGTATGTGGGCCATGGCGGGAAGCTCCTTTGTCATAAGGTCGTGGACAGTCGTTGAAAGCCATTATAGCACAAGCGCACAGCGCCGGGGCGCTGTCCGGAGGGTGGATAGTCGGACAGGTTTGGGGAGGGGCGGCGGAGGAAACGATGATACGGAGATGGATCGGCGGAAGGGGGATTGAGCGGTATGGATAAGGATCGGAGATTGGATGGGATTAGGGGCGAGGATCGGGGAAGGAAGGGAAAGACCAATCTCGGCAAACCCCGAATCTTGCCCCGCTGCGGACACGTCCGTCCGGCAGCTTTGTTCGGGCTTGTGCTTCTGTCCGCATCGATGCTGGAGGGCTGCTTCCCTTCTTCTCCTCTGCAGCAGCCGACCCGGACGGTGATGTCGGATGTGGCGGGCGGGAGTCGGATGGCGGACATCCCGGTGCTGGCGCCGGGGACGCTGTCGCAGACTGATGAGAGAGGCAGCGCAGGCGGGGATTGGAATTCTGAGGGCGGAGCGGAAGCCGGTTCGGGAGCCGAGTCGTCAGGGAGCGATGCATCCGGGAAGCTTCCTGCGCACCGTACCGCAGTCCCTTCTCCGTCTGCGGCTCCAGGCGAAGCCGACGCATTCCGGGACAGCGCTCCCGAGGCGCTGGCTATCCGTTCGTCCGAAGCGGCCATGCAAGCGGCTCCATGGATCGCTACAGCCCATACGACGCGAATTAATGCCGCCGATCCGTATGAAGCCGCCGTTCTGGCGTCGCGAATGGCATGGCCCTCAACGGAGAACGATGAGCGACCTGGCGGGGTTGTGCTCGTGCCTCAAGGGGACTGGATTGCGGCCGTTCTGGGAGCGGGCTTGATCGACGATGCCGCGGACGGTCCGCTGCTGTACGCAGATGCAGACGGCATTCCGGAGGCGACATTGCGGGAGCTGAAGCGTCTGCGGCCGATAGGGATGCCCGGGAATGGAGGCGTACAGGCCATTCTGGTCGGGGCGCTGGGACCGCAGGTTCAGCGGCAGGCGGAGAAGCTCGGCCTGCGCGTCGAACGGATCGCAGCCCGCGGAGCCGCTGATCTGGCCCGCGCCGTGGACGCCTACGAAGCCGCGCAGTCGGGCGAGTATCCGGCTGATGTCCTTGTCGGATCTGCGGACGAGGAAGCCCGGCTGTACACGGCGCCCGCCGTGAGCCGGATCGCCAGCAGCGCTGAGCCGCTGCTGCTCGTCGGCCGCGCCGGCATTCCGCTGGAGACGGCGCAGGCTCTGGAGCAGCGCGGCGGCAAAGCGCGCATCCATCTGATCGCGCCAGAGTCTATCTTGCCGCCCGATGTAGCCGAAGACTTGGCCGTGTACGGCCAAGTCACCCGTATTTCGGGCGAGGATCATTTTGCCCAATCGGTCGCAATGGCCCGTTATGTGGAAATGGCCGAGACAGGCGCAGGAGGAAGCGGGGCCGGGATATCGCGAAGCGTATCGCTCGTGAGCTCGGAGTCGCCGTCGCTGGCTCCTGTCGCGGGGCTGCTGTCCCGAGCGGACATGTCCGCTCCTCTCCTTTGGACGGAGAAGGAGGTTATGCCGGAGGCGGTCCTGGCCTATGTGAGATCGCGTCTGACAGAGTCTTCCTCGGCCTCCTTTCGCCATGCTTGGCTGATCGGAGAGCTTGGCAGCTTATCCATGCGGGCGCAAGGCGAAGTCGACACGGTCATTCAACAAGCCGCGGTTCCCGGGCTCGGGAAGCGGGCAGCGGAAGTAGGGAGAGGAGGAATTGCAGAGGGATTTGAGTAGGGAGTGGAACAGAGATCGGAACAGAGATCGGAACAGAGATCGGAACAGAGATCGGAACAGAGATCGGAACAGAGATCGGAACAGAGATCGGAACAGAGATAGGACAGGAATAGGGATAGGAATATTGATAGGAATGGGGATGGTAATATAAATCCGAGTAGAGAACGGAACAGAGAGTGGTATAGTCGGAACAGAGAACGGAACAGAGAACGGAACAGAGAACGGAACAGAGAACGGAACAGAGAATGGAACAGAGAACGGAAAATAATCGGAGAAGAGAACGGAACGGGATAGGAGCAGGGAAGGAGCCGAGCAGGCTTCCCCGCCAAGAGGGTGGGGCTTGAAAAGCATTATGGTGAGCAATAGCAACGTACGGATTGGATTCGCGATTAGGCGAGTCTATTTGGCGTGCACAAAGGTTATCAAAGACAATTAAAATAGGGATCAAAGCTATCATAAAGCGTTAAATGAGAAGTTAAAAAGTTTAAATTATGCATGAAATAGAATGGAAATCACTCTCTTGCAATCTTGAATATTTGTGAATAAAAAGAAACTTATGTAAGGTTGATGTAGGGAGGGATAGACATGAGTAAGAATCAAGAGCCTGGAGAGGATGGAAATACGCCTTTACCGATGGAAGGAGCGCCGGGAAGAAAGAGCGGCAGAAGCTGGGTTTTCCGCATCGGAATCGGCATCGTCATCCTTGTTTTTTTACTCCTCATCATAGGGGTCGTTCAGTTTATTTCCAGTAAAGACACGGGCGCGCCTCAGCAGCAGGATGGCAAGGCAGGAGCCGGTCAAGGGATAGAGACAATATTTGGGCCGACGGCTCGGCCTTACTGAAGGCACTGGAAGCGCCGGGCATATCTTATTTCGGCATCAGCCAATGAGCATGTTCGCTGAACGTTGTCCATATAGACAAGGTGTCTGATTGCTGAGCGCTTGATTGCGATGACAAGAAGGTTGTTGGAGTGAAGTCCGGACACGCTGGATTGTTAATGGTTTTTCTGATGGATTTTTTTGAAGGAAAGGATGAGACCAACGGCAGACTACAAGGAGCTAAAGGCCTCATTCCCGATTAAATTAATCCGAATTGATTTTTCATAATCGGATCTGGGGAACCAGTTTCTCAGGTTTATATTGGGACCTTAAGCTTGGATTGCCGCGAACAATCCAGTTCTTTTCATACTAAAGAATCATTTTTTATTTTGCTTATTTTACCATATTTACCGAATAGATTACGGTGTGGTACATTCGTTGCCACCACCGCTAATCTATTTTTTTTCTTCAAAAGGCGGTTGTGAATATTCATACATAGAACGGAGGCGATATGCAGCATTTATTTTCCTGTATAGTTTTGGATTTGAAAAAAAATTATGACTGGAGTGAAATTGTGTAATGAAAAAAATGATTCCTACTCTGCTCGGTACCGTATTGCTGCTTTCTTCCGCTTCCGCTGTCGCTGCCGAATCGCCAAGCCTTGGAGCGGCCGGAACTCCCGGGGTCAGCGTCGTGAACAATCAGCTCGTGACTCAATTCATCGAGGCTTCCAAGGATGCCAAGATTGTCCCGGGCTCTTCCGAGGATAAAATCTGGGCTTTCCTTGAAGGCCAGCAAGCAAAGCTGGGTGTATCCGCAGCGGATGTAAAAACCTCGTTCCTGATCCAGAAGAAGGAAGCCGATCCGACTTCGGGCGTCGAGCACTTCCGCCTGCAGCAATATGTGAATGGCATCCCGGTATATGGCGGTGACCAAACCATTCACATCGACAAGGCCGGCCAGGTTACGTCGTTCGTAGGAGCCGTTCTGCCGGCTCAAAATCAAATCACGGCAAAATCCAGCGTACCAGCCATAAGCGCATCCGACGCTCTGGCTATCGCGGCGAAGGAAGCCAGTTCCCGCATCGGCGAGCTGGGAGCACAGGAGAAGACTCCGTCGGCTCAGCTGTACGTATATCCGGAAGGCAACGGGTCGCGTCTCGTCTACCAGACGGAAGTGAATGTGCTTGAGCCGCAGCCTCTGCGCACCCGCTATCTTATCGATGCGGCCGACGGCCATATCGTGCAGCAGTACGATCTGATCGAGACGGCGACCGGTTCGGGCACGGGCGTGCTGGGCGACAATAAGACGTTCCAGACGACTCTTTCCGGCAGCACGTACCAGCTGAAAGACACCACTCGCGGCAACGGCATCTACACCTACACAGCCAGCAATCGGACCACGATTCCGGGCACGCTGCTGACGGACGCCGACAACGTATGGACGGATGGAGCCGCCGTCGATGCCCATACTTATGCCGGCAAAGTATATGATTTCTACAAAACGAAGTTCGGACGCAACAGCCTCGACGGCAACGGCCTGCTGATCCGTTCCTCGGTCCACTACAGCAGCAGGTACAACAATGCCTTCTGGAACGGCACCCAGATCGTATTCGGCGACGGCGACGGCTCGACGTTCATTCCGCTGTCGGGCGATCTCGACGTGGTCGGCCATGAGCTGTCCCACGGAGTCATCGAGTACACGTCCAACCTTCAATACCTCAATGAATCCGGCGCGTTGAACGAGTCCTATGCCGACGTCCTCGGCAACTCGATCCAGGCGAGAAACTGGCTTATCGGCGACGATGTCTATACGCCTGGCATCTCCGGAGATGCTCTCCGTTCCATGTCCAACCCGACGCTTTACGGGCAGCCGGACAACTATGCCAACCGCTATACGGGATCTTCCGACAACGGCGGCGTTCATACGAACAGCGGCATCACGAACAAAGCGTTCTACCTGCTCGCCCAAGGCGGCACCCAGAACGGCGTTACCGTCGCCGGCATCGGGCGCGACGCAGCCGTGAACATTTTCTACAACACGGTGGCCTATTACCTTACTTCCACTTCCAACTTCGCCGCGGCGAAGAACGCCTCGATCCAGGCAGCCAAAGACCTGTACGGAACGGGCTCCTCTTATGTCACCTCGGTGACCAATGCATTCAGAGCCGTAGGCCTGTAAGGCGCGGATCGGTCTGTAAGCAGAAGATAGGTCTGTAAGGCGAAAGATAGGTCTGTAAGCAGAAAATAGCTCTGTAAAATAAAAGAGTCTGAAAAAGAAAGGAGCAGCCGGGTTGCCGGCTGCTCTTTTTATTTGGGAATGACGGCAATTACTGGCCATGGGGGCGCTGTCCGCACTATCGGACATCAGATCCGCTATTTCGTTCAAAATGTCGAGTTTAAGCGTTTATCGGACATAGGATTCGTTATTTGTGAACAATTATCGGGATAGTAGTGAGTTGAAGGGGAATAGCGGAACGTATGTCCGAAAGCAAGCAGAATAGCGCGAATTACGAGAATTAGCGGATTGTATGTCCGAAAGCGAGCAGAATAGCGCGAATTACGAGAAATATCGGAACTTATGTCCGAAAGCGAGCAGAATAGCGCGAATTACAAGAAATAGCGGATTGTATGTCCGAAAGCGAGCAGAATAGCGCGAATTACAAGAAATAGCGGAACGTATGTCCGATAGACAGCAGAATAGCACGAATTACGAGAAATAGCGGATTGTATGTCCGATAGACAGCAGAATAGCGCGAATTACGAGAAATAACGGAACGTATGTCCGATAGCGAGCAGAATAGCGCGAATTAAGAGAAACAGCGGAACGTATGTCCGATAGACAGCAGAATAGCACGAATTACGAGGTATAGCGGACGTATGGTCCGATAGCGAAGCGCCTGACCTGAAAGGGGCCAGCCGGGAAAACCGGCTGGCCTGATTCAAGTCCGGTCCGGCCCAGGCTTCACGAGCAGTGCCGGACATTATTTTCGCAGCAAAGCCAGGTCGAACTCCGGAACGAGGCCTTCCCTCGCCGCTCGTCCGAGCAAGGACTCTACGGCGTTGTAGCCGTCCTCGCCAAGCTCGCGGGTGAACTCGTTCACATAGAGGGCGATGTGGGCGCTGGTGACCTCGGGGGACATTTCCTGGGCATGGGATCGTACGTAATCGGCAGATTGAGCGGGATGCTCCCAGGCGTATTCGACGGAAGAGCGGGCCCATGCCGCGATGGAGCTGCGGTCGAGGGAGCGCTTGGCTATGATGGCGCCCAGCGGAATCGGGAGGCCCGTATCGGCTTCCCACCATGCGCCCATGTCGGCCATCAGCGACAGCCCGTATTCGGGATAAGTGAAGCGCGCTTCGTGAATGACGAGCCCGGCATCGATACGGCCGTCTCGAACGGCGGGCATGATTTCGTGGAAAGGCATGACGACGATCTCCCCGACGCCTCCAGGAACATTCTGCGCCGCCCAGAGCCGGAACAGCAGGTAGGCGGTCGACCGTTCGCTCGGCACAGCGACCCGCTTGCCGCTCAGCCACGATGGATCCGCGCCGGGAGCGGCAGCTCCGCTGTGGGCATGGGCGGAGCCGGCAGCAGGAACGAGGGCCTTATCGGAGGCTTGATCCTGCTGTCCATACGGGACATCGAGGCCTGCCGAGACATCCGGCTTTGCCGCAGCATTCGTACCGCCAGCAAGCGTGCCGCCAGCAGYATCCGTACCGCCAGCAGCATCCGTACCGCCAGCAAGCGTGCCGCCA
The DNA here is from genome assembly GCF_000469945.2 of Paenibacillus sp. P22. Lineage (NCBI taxonomy): Bacteria > Bacillati > Bacillota > Bacilli > Caryophanales > Paenibacillaceae > Paenibacillus > Paenibacillus sp. P22. The sequence goes on from NZ_CBRA020000211.1 coordinate 14,535, forward strand.
GCAGCAAGCGTACCGCCAGCAGCAACCGTGCCGCCAGCGGCGATAGGTGCTCCCGGCATGGCGTCAGCATGGCTGCGCGAGGTTCCGCCGCCGGCGGTCAGCACGAGCGGACCGCAGCCGCGGCCGAGAGCGCCGCCGCAAGGGATGAGCGCGTAGTCTTCCAGAACCCAGGGCAGGGCGGCATAGGAAATTTTCATGACCTCGGGCCCGATGCGGTCGGCTGCCCAGCCGTTGGTGATGTCGATATCGGCATAAGTCACCTCCAGCTCAGGCGCGCCTTCGATAAGGCCATGCGACCAAGCGTGAAAGACAAAGGTATCGTTGGGACAAGGGGAATAAGCGATTTTCATTGGATTCCAAGCACCTCCGGCAGTAAAAATCCCGTCTTTTCAAGCGCCTGGAGCGCGTCGCCGATCCGCCAGGCTTCGCGGTCGCGCGGACCGACCGCATTGGAGATCGCCCGGATTTCCAGCGCCTCGATGCCTTGCATAGCGGCGGCTATGGCGACGCCATAGCCCTCCATCGCTTCAGCGGCAGCTCCCGGCACCCTTGCCTGAAGCTCGGCTGCCGACTCGGCCGATCCCGTGACGGTGGAGAGCGTCAGCACAGGGCCGGCGGCGGCTGCGACAGGCTCATTCGCCGTGCGCAGAGCTTCGGCGAAGCGCTCCCGCCAGCTCGCGGTCGGCCGCAACGCGCCACGAGCCGAAGCCGAGCTGATCCACGCTTGCGAAGCCGTCTGCCGTCTCGGCGCCCAAATCCGCCGCGATGATATCCGTCGCGATGACGACGGAGCCGACGGGCGCAATCGGGGAGAAGCCTCCGCCGATGCCGGCGCTGATGACATAGCGGAAGGAAGGGCCGCCAGCAATGGCGAGGGCGGCGCTGGCGGCTG
>NZ_CBRA020000212.1:0-7832 GCF_000469945.2 Paenibacillus sp. P22
CCCGGAGGCGCGCCGGTCATTCTCGGCGCCGGCTGCGGCACGACCGGCGGTTACCCGGTCATCCTGAATGTCGCCTCGGCGGACCTGCCCTTGCTGGCCCAGCTCCGTCCCGGCGACAGCGTATCCTTCTCCGAGATTGGGCTCGAGGAGGCGCAGCTGCTGGATCTCGGCCAGGAGCTGGATTTGGCCATGCTTGACCATGCTCTCCGGCTCAAAACCCTTTCCCCCTAACTACAAGCGAAAGAAGGCTCGAACCCATCATGTCCTCTTCCAGAAAAAACAGCCGTACAGCCCGGGTTGTCGGCTTATATACCGCAGATGCGCCGAATTCCTTTGTCTCCCGCCCTCTCGCCGAAGCCGAGCTGGAATTCGGAGGCATCCGCGGCGACCGCCACTTTGGCCTGACGGCCAAGGCGGATGCCCGCCAGCCGATGTACCCGAGGGGCACCGAGATATTGAACCGCCGCCAGATCAGCCTGTTGTCGGCGGAGGAAATGGAAGCCGTGCGCGCCGACATGGCTGTGGAGGCGCTGGAGCCGGAATGGATCGGCGCCAACCTGATGCTTGCCGGCTTGCCGGAGCTTACGAAGCTGCTTCCCGGCACGCGCCTTCTGTTCCCAAGCGGCGCCGGGCTTGTGTGCGAGGGGGAGAATCACCCCTGCATGCAGGCAGGCAAGGAAGTCCAGAACCATGTCATGCCAAGGGAACGGCTGCCTCAAAGCTTCGTCAAGGCAGCGGCCGGACGGAGGGGAATCGTCTGCTCCGTCGAACGTCCCGGGCGGGTGTGCCACGGCGACGAAATCCGGATCCTAGATCCCATCTGACAAAATCCGCCTCGCGCTTCGCCGCGGGTTGCCTCATGCCGGCAGCAGTCATGGCCGTATAGGCGGCTTATGAAGATTGAGCGGCAATCGTTGAAATTCGATCGATTCGGGGAGGTTTGGCCATGGCAAGCATCGATCTCAACGCCGATCTGGGCGAAGGCTACGGAGCCTGGTCGTTCGGGCAGGATGAAGCCCTGATGCGCAGCATTACGAGCGCCAACATCGCCTGCGGATGGCATGCCGGAGATCCCGCCACGATGCGGGCTTCCGTCCTTGGCTGCCTGAAAGCCGGCGTCGCCATCGGGGCGCATCCGGGCCTGCCGGACCGGCTCGGCTTCGGGCGCCGGGAAATGGCGCTGAGCCCGGATGAAATCTATGATGGCGTCTTGTACCAGCTTGGAGCGCTGGAGGCTTTCGTCCGCGCAAGCGGCGGAAGGCTGCGCCATATGAAGCCTCACGGGGCGCTTTACCACATGTGCAATCAAAGCGAAGCGGCCGCCGAAGCCGTCGCCCGGGCGGCAGCGGACCTCCGCTGCGGCTTGGCCGTTTTCGCGCAGGCGGGAAGCCTGCTGCTTGAAGCGGCAGCCAGACATGGCTTGCCGGCTGTCGCCGAAGCTTTTGCCGACCGCGCCTATACGGCATCCGGCAAGCTGGCCGAGCGATCGCTGCCGGGGGCGGTGCTGCACGATCCGGATGCCGTGCTCGCGCAGGCTCTGGGAATCGCTTCCCGGGGCGAAGCCGGAACGTTGGAAGGACCGGTCCTATCCCTATCCGCTGCCACGATATGCCTGCACGGGGACCGTCCCGGAGCCGCCGAAGCAGCGATGCTGCTGCGCCGTGGACTGGAGGAAGCCGGCGTGCGCGTTGCGGCTCCGGATATCGGCGGGCCCGCCGGAGACGGGCATGATGGTGGCGGGGGGACGGGAAAACGTCATGAACGATGAAGCATGGCTGTTCGTCTACGGAACTCTGCAGCCGGGGATGTCCAATTATGGCGTCATCGAGGCATGGGTTCGGGAAGCGGCGAGGGGCCGAGTAAGAGGCAGCTTGGTCGACGCGGCGGCGGGGCTGTACCCGGCTCTGGTCATTTTCCCTGAAGCTGGGGACAGCGGCGCCGTATCCGGCTGGTGGCTCCGGATCGGCATCGGCGGCCTTGCCGAAACGGACCGGCTGGAAGAGTACGGGGGACCGGAGGAAAGCAACGACTACGAACGGATCTGGACGGCCGATGCCGATGCTCCTTCCAGGCAAGGCTGGGTCTATGTATGGCCGACCAGACGAGGCTGCCCGGCGATCGGAAGCAGCAAATGGCCGCCTTCACCGGATTGACGGGGAAAGCGGCCTTTTCAGTCTTGGAACGTTTTGGCTCACCGGGGTTTTATCGGTCTTCCTCGGCCGTTTCCGGCTGAAAGGCGATGAGCGTGACGGGAACGCCCTGCTGCCGGGTAAGCTGCTGCTCCAGTTCCCGGATCTGCTGCACGGCATCATCCGATTCGCTCAGATCGGCGAACCGGTAAGGCTCGAACGGTTGATGCATCATATCCACCTCCAGTGGTAGCGTGGTCAGTCCGGCGGAGCGTTATGCATGACGGCTTTCGGCAGTCAGGTTTTCATGCCGGCCAACAGGAGCGGGGAAGGGGGATCGAGCGCCTCATCCTGGAGCAGGATCGCCGCCTCGCCTTCATATCCGGGATACAGGGCGAAAATATAAGTCCATGGCTGCTCCGCGGCATCGCCGTCTGCGCCAGGCACAGCATTGAAAACGAGCCCGCAGCTGCCGGGCGCAACGTCGGCCTCGACCGTGTTCGACAGGATGCTGGAAATGCTCAGCTTCCCGTCCGCGGGAACCTCGAATGGAACCAAGATGGACCGCGCGGCGCCCGCGGCTGCTCCAGGCTCGCCTTCCTCGACCGCTACCGCCACGATGCAGCGGGAATCATCCATCGCTTCGAAGCTCGAGATGCTCTTGTTTTTCCAGGCAAAGCCCTGGTCGACTTCTTCATCCGTCCAATCCGGAAACGGTTCCTCGGTCCTGCCGGGTAAACGCACWSCYGSCCGGAGCCTCGTTGTGCAGCGCACGACCGACTCGCTGGCCGCGCGTCGCGCCAGCGCCGCGTGCTCCGGGGCGCACAGCCTCGATTCCGGCACGTCCGCATACGGATTTTCAGCATCCCATTCGCCCAGACGAATCCGCACCGAGAACGTATGAACGAGCGCGCGATCGAGGTCGCACTCCTCCAGCAGCCCCCGCTCCAGCGCGTCGCGCACCGCCCGGTGCACCGTCTCGGAGTCATCGGTGATGCTGTCGATGCCGCTGCGGATGGACTGCGCCACCGCCTCGGCATACGAAGGCAGGAAGCCGTGGTCGTTCACGGTGCCGAGCACATCTCCCGCATCGCTGACGACAAAGCCGTCCATGCCCCACTCGTCCCGGACGATGCCGTTCACGTCCTCGAGCAGATTGCACGGTATTCCGTTCACGCTATTATAAGCCGTCATCATGGATACCGCACCGCCCTCGCGGAACGCCGGCTCGAATGCCTTGAGGTAATACTCCCGCTTGCCCCGGGGATCAATGCTCGCCGAGAAGAAGCCGCGCCCCTTCTCGTTGTTGTTGGCATAGAAATGCTTCAGCGTCGCCGCCGCCCGCAGGTAGAACGGATCGTCTCCCTGCATGCCCCGCACCAGCGCCGCGGTCAGCTTGCCCGTCAAATAAGGATCCTCTCCGTAGGCTTCCTCCGTGCGTCCCCAGCGCGGATCCCGCTCCATATCGACCGTGGGAGCCCAGATCGTCAGGCCGTTGCGCTCCGGATCGCGGCCGTAATACACTCTCGCCTCCTCGGAAATAACCTCTCCGATCTCTTTCATGAGCCCGTCATTCCAAGTGGCGGCAAGCCCGATCGGCTGCGGGAACACCGTCGCTTCCCCGAGCCAGGCGATTCCGTGCGCCCCCTCGGTTCCATGCTTGTATTTGGCGATGCCGAGGCGCGGAATCTCTTCCTGATACTGGCTCATCAGCGAGATCTTCTCCTCCAGCGTCAGCAGGGCTACGAGGTTCTCGGCCCGCTCCTTCAGCGGCAGGCCGGGGTTAAGAAAGGGGTACGCGTACGTTCCGGTGCTCATGGTCGGCAGCTCCTTTGTCTCGTCTCGATTTCTCTCTGCCCTTCCCGGACAAAAGAGGACTGAGACTAGCATAAGGGGGAACAGACGCTGCCGGTACCCCGCAAATCGATGGCGTTTTCATGCTTGATTTAGAGATGAAACTTTTCGCCAATCTGCGCCCTTTGCTCCTCTGCCAGCTTCTCGATGGACAGCAACCCGGCAGACGGTATCGGGTTTTATGGATCATGCGAACGTATCCTAACCATCCCTTTATCTGCTATCGGACATACGATCCGCTATTCCGCTGATTTTGACCCCGTTTCAATTTTTATCGGACATACAATCCGCTATTCCGGATTTTATATTGCCATTGCAGTAGGAATCGGAGAAATAAGGGATCGTATGTCCGATACAGATGTCCAAATGCGAATTTCGCCTGAATAACGGATCCTATGTCCGATATGCCCGTAATTGCTGCTCCGATCTGCTGTCCGGTCTGCTGTCTGATCAGTGTTCCGACCCGCTTTTCGTTCTGCTGTCCGACCCGCTGTCTAATCACGGCTTCGATCTGCTGTCCGATCTCCTCTCTGATCAGCGCTCCCGTCGCCGCCCGCTTCGTTTGGCCCATCCGACCCCATCACTCTCCCGCCGCCGGCCCAATGGCATAGCCGGTACCCGTTCCCTAACAAGAGAGAAGAACCGATGCGGGCGACATCAACCCGATATGGACAACGAAAAGACCGCCAGGAAAAGGCGGCCTCAATGTTCGGAGCTTAAGGGTTCATCTTCTGCACGGAATCACGAAGCCTCTCGCGCAGATGCTCCGACTCCGGGAACAGGCGGAGCCCGAGCTCCAGAACCTGCAGCGCTTCGCCGGCATACCCGTTCTCCTCCAGCGGATAGGCGATATAGCTGAAATCGTCGGCCGAGACGGCATACCGCTCCACTCCGTCATGGAGGATCTGCCGGTACTCGTCCCAAGCCGCATCGATCCCGCCGGACAAGGCGATGCCGGTCAAATAATGGGCCAGATTGCGCTGGACTTCGCCAGTTCCTTCCCCGAGCAGCAGGTCCAGAATGCCTTTCATCAGCACCTTGAGACCGACATAGTCGCCGTTCATCATGAGGGTAACGCCTAAGCCTGCCTCCGGCAAGAGCACCAGATAACTGCGGAAGCCGGTATCTTGCCCGGTATGGGATACAGCTCTGCGTCCTTGGTAAGCGCCCGTGAACCAGCCGAGGGCGATTCCATCCAGCCAATCTCCATAGCCCAGGCCGACCCGGGTGCCCCACATCTCCCCTTGGCTGCCTTCCTCAAGCAGCCCCTTCCCCTCTGCCGCCTGCTCCGGCTTCAAGTAAGCCAGCATGAGCCGGCAGCTGTCTACCGCGTTCATATACAACGTCGAGCTCGGTCCATGCGCCCGGTGATAAGGAAAAACGAGGCTTTTCTGCGGTCCGTAGCGTCCTTCGGGAACACCGAGAATATGCGGGGCCGCCAGCTGTGACGCCGGCACCTCCGCCAACAGGAAGGTGCTCTCTTCCATCCCGGCAGGCCGCAGCACATGCTCCCGCATGTACGCCTCGAAGGACATTCCGCTGACCTTGGCGATGACGTCTCCCAGCAGCTCGAAACCGATATTGCTGTAGGCATGCTCCTCGCCGGGATTCCGGTCCAGGCTGCGTGCGGCGAGGGCGCGTACATACCGCTCCAGACTGCCCTCGTCATCCTCCGGCGAGTCCCACTGGAAGTCCTCCTCGTCGGGCATGCCGGAAGTATGGCTGAGCAGGTCGCGGATCGTCACCTCGCGTTCCCGGCCGTCGGCGAGCTTGAAGTAAGGGACGCAGTCGCTCGCAGGAGCGTCCAGATTCAGTCGGCCTTGCTCCGCCAGCTGCATGACGGCCGTAGCTACCAGAGGCTTGGATACCGATGCCAGGTGAAAAAGAGTGTGCTCGTCCACGGGCTCGCCCGTCCCGGCGTCGCGGATTCCGTATCCGCGGGCAAAAACTCCATCTGGGGCAACGATGCCCACCGCAAGTCCGGGCAGCGGCTCCTGCGCCGCGAAGCCGGCCAGCAAAGCGTCCAGGCGCTCCATGGCGCGATCATGTCGACTCATGATGATTCCTCCCATTAATTATTCTGTTTTTTATAGAGAGTCAGGAAAATCAATGAGTCATACCAATGGATTCACGCCCTTCCGTACTGGCTTCATTCTAACCGGGTTCCGGCCACAATGGCGGGTAGAAAACAGGTAGAGAATGGAATGCGGCAATCCGTTCCAAGGAGGGCTGGCTGGAACTGAGCGGATCGGCTCTCCGAATGCCTCTGTCCGCCATACAACGGCTGACGCCGCACGAGCTTTAGTCCGGCTGCAGGTACAATTCGCCTTTATTTGTTCTCCCCCTTGATAAAAATGACCCAAAAAGGCTATGCTAAAGCCACTTATTTTCAACAGAGGAGGCCGATGTCAAATGACGACTGCATACGCGACTTACAAGCTGATTGTCCCGACGCCGGTCCCTGACGGAGCAAGCCGACTCTGATCCGCAGCCCGCCTCTGCCATGATGGCAGAGGCGGGCGCTGATCGTCGGCGCCGCAGGAGACCAATGGTCTCCTGCGGTTTTTTTATGCCCGCGGGATCCACAGAGATCGCGGGCCTGTTAGAGGCCCGCATGCCATCTTGGCCCGCGGTGCCATGCCTGACAAGGCAAGCCCGCATGTTCGCTGCGGGCTTTTTGCTTTTTTCATCCAACCCACGAAAAGAGGAACCCGCCTTGACCTTAAATACAAACGAGCCTAACGAGATGAACAACCGGACTAAAACCTGGACAGAAACGGACTATACCCTGCGAAAAGAGGAATCCGACTTGAACCTCAATCCAAATGAGTGGAATGAAGCAACCGAAACGAATGATTCGATCAATAGCCATGTCTTTCCCCAAACGAATGAGCCAGCCAGCAAGAAGGGGTCAGCCAGCAAGAAGGGGTCAGCCGATAGGAAGTTACCCGCGGACAGGAAGGAAACCCATCCAGGGAATATCTCTCCTGCACCAGAAGCCCCTCAGGAAGGATCTCCTGCATCCGAAGAAGGCCGTGGGCTCCGCAGCTACGGCTGGAACGACTCCTGGCAAGAAAGGCTGGAGACGACTCGAAAGCAAACAGGCATCTCCGGGTTGGAGCCCGCCCGCATCGTCGCCCAATTCTCCCACCTATACCGGCTGGCTGCCGAATCCGGCGAGCATCTGGCTGAAGTGACCGGGCGCTATTCGTTTGACGCTTTACGCAAGACCGATTACCCCGCGGTCGGCGACTGGGTGCTGGCCTCCGTGCCGAAGCCCGGCGACAGCTCCCGCGCCAGCATCCACGCCCTGCTCGAGCGAAGCTCCGCGCTGATCCGCAAGGAAGCCGGGCAAGTGCAGGACGGACAGGTCGTCGCAGCCAACATGGACTATCTGTTCCTCACGACGGCGATGAACCACGACTTCAATCTGCGCCGCATCGAGCGGTACCTGGTGGCGGCCTGGGAAAGCGGCTCGACGCCGGTCGTCCTGCTCACCAAGGCCGATCTCGCCGACGACCCGGATGATCTGGTGCGGCAGGTCGAGGACGCCGCTCCCGGCGTGCCGGTCCACGCCGTCAGCGCGCAGGAGAATCAAGGCCTGGAGCAGCTCCGGCCGTACATGCGGCCAGGGGCGACCATCGCGGTTGCCGGCTCCTCCGGCGTCGGCAAGTCCACGCTGCTCAACTGGCTGGCCGGCAGCGAGGAGCAGCGCGTGCAGGGCGTTAGAGGCGGGGACGACAGGGGACGGCATACGACGACTCACCGCGAGCTGTTCCGGCTMCCCGGCGGCGCGCTGCTGATGGATACCCCCGGCATGCGCGAGCTGCAGCTGTGGGACAGCGAAGG
>NZ_CBRA020000213.1:0-4006 GCF_000469945.2 Paenibacillus sp. P22
CAAGCCGCGCGGTAGCTCCGGCGGCGACCGGGGCAGCGGCGGATCGCGCCAAGGACGCAAGCCGGGCAAGCGCTAGACGGGCCTGCCGCTACAACAGGAAAAGCCTTCATTCCGCCGACGTGCGGAATGAAGGCTTTTTTTGTGCGTCGTGCATGAAAACCGCCTGCGGATTGCGCGTGCCTGCAGGCCTATACCTGGACCTCGACTGGCTCGTCGGCGCCTTTTACCTTCACCAGCATCGCCTTCACGTTCTGAGACTCGCCGAGGTTGACGTTTTTCGCATTGAACTCGAAGCTGTCCTCGAGCGTTATGCGCTGTCCTTCGTCTACCGTCTGGGCGATCTCCTTGCGCAGCGAGCGCCCAGGATCGTTCAGCAGGAGATTGCCTTTCAGCACGGGCTCGACCCATTCGACTTCAATCGGCTTCTCGCTGACATTCTCGAGCGTGACCCGATAGGTGAACTTCTTCCAGTTGTCCTTGTTCGCCATGATTTCCAGACCTTCGGTGGCGCTGCGGGTTTTCCACCCTCCGGACACGGGGGAGGAGAAGTTGCAGCCCGCCAGCAGAAGGGAGGGCAGGATGGCGCAAAGGACCAGAAGCGTAAACAGGCGGCCAGCAGGCCGTATTCGGTTCGAGCGGTACATGGCGGCAGCTCCTTTATCGTAAGTTGATCATGAATGGGCTTCAGAGGGATCGCATAGGCGCACAGGCGAAAAGATGCAGAGGCTTGCGCATTGATTCCAGTGTAAAGGCTGCGCCGCCGGCGATGCAAAGGACGGAATGTGACAGTTGCCGGTCATCTCGCGGATGCGTCTATTTTGTGAAGATCATCCTAATATTTGCTCCTTGTTCGGGTTGTAGTACATTATTTTGCCGAAGGGGCTGGAATGCATGGCTGGGCAACAGGGCTTGGGGCTTGTCGCAGCCGCCGCTTTTCCGCCCTGGCAGGAATCCCAGGGTCAAGAACAGCTGGCCGACGCAGCGGAGCGGGGCAAGGAAGCTCTGCAAGCTCCATGACAAAAAGCCCGGCATGCCGGGCTTTTTTGCTTTCTATCGGAGCTGCGGATTCATCTCCATAGGGTCGGGAAACAGAAATAACTATCCGCCGCAAGCTGCTCCGGCAGCTCTCCTGCTCTGTTACTCCGCGCGGACAAAATATCGGTCGCCATGGCGCTCCACGGCGACGGGAGCCTCGAAAAACCGGCTCAAAGTTCCGTCTGTCAGCACGTCGCCCGTGCTGCCGCTGCGGAACACCTCCCCCCTGCGAAGCAGCAGGGCATGGCCGAAGACAGGCAGGATCTCCTCCGTATGATGCGTGACGTAGATCAGCGAAGGGGCGTCGTGCTGCCGCGCCAGCCCGTCGATGCTCTCCAGCAGCCGCTCGCGCGAGAACAGGTCGAGGCCGTTGCAAGGCTCGTCCAGGATGAGGATGCGCGGGCGCGCCATCAGGGCGCGGGCGATGAGCAGCTTCTGCTTCTCGCCCTGCGAGCAGGTGCCGTATTCCCGATCCCACAAATGGGCGCAGCCGATCGTCGCCATCAGCTCCCGCGCCGTCTCGAGGTCTTCCTCCTGCACCTTGTCGTAGAGTCCGATCGTCGCATGCTTGCCGCTGATGACGACAAGCTGGGCTCGGTCGGTCTTGTACAGCTTCTCTTGCAGCGAGTTGCTGACCCACCCGATGGATTTGCGCAGCTCCCGCAGATCCACTTCGCCGTACCGCTCTCCGAGCACCTCGACCGAACCCTCCGAGGGCCAGATGTAGCCGCAAATGATGTTGAGCAGCGTCGTTTTGCCCGACCCGTTGAGGCCGAGCAGCGCCCAGTGCTCTCCCGGCTTCACCTGCCAGCTGATGTCCTGGAGCAGCACGCGCTGCTCCCTTCGCCACGACACATGGTTCAATTCGATGATCATGGTGGTTCAGACTTCCTTTCCGTTTCTTCTCTGCCGCCCGTCCCCGTCCATTGACAAGCGCCGCTTATCCTCCTATCGTAACCCTAAACGGCCCGAGACGTCACCCGCGAATGATGCGGAACTGCCGGCCGCAATAATCGCTACAGGGGGCGAAGGGCGGATGGAAATGATGTTTCAGACCGGAGCGGTCGAGCTCTGGAGAGGCGCCGAAGGCTTCGCCAATACGCCCCACAGCCATGAAGACTGGGTGCAGCTGACGCTTCCGGTCCAGGGCAGCTGCGAGTTCATCCAGGACGGCAGAGCCTGGGGGCTGAAGCCGGGCAGCGGATTGGTGCAGCCGCCCCGGGCTCTGCATCACTTCCGGCTGGAGAAGGGGGCGTCGGTGATCATCCTGAAATGCCGGGAGGACGCTGTGGCGGCGCCAGCCGCTTCCTCCGGTCATCCTTACGAGAATATGGCCAAGAGCTTCGATGCCGAAGCGCTGTCGCGCCGCTTCCGCATCTGGTCCGGCCAATTGATGAAGGCGCAGCTTGCCGGGGAAAGTGATGTCCGGGGGACCGAGCGGGAAATCATGGCGTACATGAACGGGATTCTCTCGGCCGCCCCCGGGACTGAAGCTCGGCAAGAGCAGCCGGGCGCGGGATTGGCCGGGTTTCCCCTGCTTGCTCCCGAATCCGGCTTCGCCTGTGCAGGGATTGCCGCCGGTGGCTCGTCAGGTTCGGCGGTTCCGACCGCCGCAAGCCCTTGCATGCAAAAAGTCGTCGACTTCATGAAGGAAGGCTACGCCGGCCGAATCACAATTGAAGAGCTCGCCTCGATCGCCTGCTTGAGCCGGTTCCACTTTATCCGGTCGTTCCGGGCCGAGACGGGGCTGACGCCTTACCAATACTTGCTGCGGCTGCGCATCGAAAAGGCGAAGGACCGGCTCTCCCGCTCTTCGGATTCCGTGTCCCATATCAGCGCGGAGCTCGGCTTCTCCAGCCCCAGCCAGTTCTACCGCTCGTTCCAGAAGCTCGCGGGCACGACGCCGCAGGCTTACCGCAGCCGCTGGTGAAAGGGCGCGAGGCCTTCATGAATTCTTAACATGGATGTGATTCCTCCTTTACATCTCCTTGATATGCTGACAAGCAGGAAGCAAAGCGGGCAGCAGGCCTGGTACCGGCTTGTCCGCATCAGAGGGGGAAATGGAAGATGAACCGCTACAAACGCAAAATGAGCCGCACGCTGGGGCTTACGCTCAGCTTGTCCGCTGCGGCGATGGCGCTGCTGCCCGCCGGAATCGGCACCGCACAGGAGGGCGGCGCGGAGCCGGCTTCCATCGTCGGACAAGCCTTGGCCGCGCCGGCAGCCGACGCTGCCGATGTACCGACAGCTTCGGCTGCCGTTTATAAGGACCTGTTCAGCGTCACGAAGATCGGCTCCTACAGCGAAGGCATCACGAACAAGGACGGCGGCGTAGCCGAGATCGTCAAATACAACCGCGACAACGGAAGGTTCTACCTCGTCAACGGCTCGGGCAACCCGCCGAGCCTCGACATCGTCAAGCTGGCCGAGGGACAGATGGTCAAGGAGAAGCAAATCGACATCAGGGCGCTTGCCGAGCAGGAGAGCGGATTCCTGTACGGGGACTTGACGAGCGTGGATATCAATACGGCCGCGGGCCGCGTATTCGCCGCCGTGCAGGCCAAGGGTGCCGGGGATCCGGGCCGTATTTTGGAGCTTGACTACGAGGGCAAGCTGATTCGGACATATGAGGCGGGCTCCCAGCCGGATATGGTGAAGTCGACGCCGGACGGGCGTTACGTGCTGACGGCCAACGAAGGCGAGCCGCGCGAGGCCGGCATCGATCCCGAAGGCAGCGTCACCATCGTCGACCGCCAATCGCAGTCGGTGCGCCATGCGAAGTTCGACAATCCCTCCATCATCGACGATCTCGTGCATATTCGCGGCGATGTGGACGCAAAGGGGCTGATTACGGGGCCGGGAACGAAGGAGCGGGCGCTCACGGATCTGGAGCCGGAATATATCGCCTTGTCCGGGGATGCGGCAACGGCTTATGTGACGCTGCAGGAGAACAACGCCGTCGCGGAGCTGG
>NZ_CBRA020000214.1:0-7074 GCF_000469945.2 Paenibacillus sp. P22
CCCGAAGCGGCCGACATGCTCGCCGCAGGTCCGTTCCGCTTGTCGGAGCGGCTCCACAAGCTGTGGAAGGACGGACGCGAGATCGTGCTGACGCCGACGGAACTTTCCCGGGGGCAGGCGGCTGCTTCCTTCGAGCCCGAAGCGGCCGACATGCTCGCCGCAGGTCCGTTCCGCTTGTCGGAGCGGCTCCACAAGCTGTGGAAGGACGGACGCGAGATCGTGCTGACGCCGACGGAATGGACGCTCGTCAAGCTGCTCATGGAGAGATGCGGCCAGAGCGTCTCTCGGGACGAGATCCTCAGTGAAGTATGGGGACGATATTACGTCGGGGATCTGAAGGTCGTCGACGTCAACATCCGCCGTATCCGGCAGAAAATCGAGAGCAATCCCTCGGAGCCTGCGATCATCGAGACGGTATGGGGCTACGGCTACCGCTGGAAGCGGGGCGAAGCATGAAAAGCCTCCGAACCCAGATGGTGCTCAGCTATTTCCTGCTCATTTTCCTCGTCGTGCTCGTGCTTGGCGGCATGTTCATGACGCTAATCTGGAACTATTACTACGGCAGCGCCTCCAGCGCGATGAAGCAGCGCGTGGAATCCTCGATGACGCTGCACGCCCGTTCCATGCAGTGGATGACGCCGAACGAGCGGGCGGATTACATGCTCCAGAACATGACCGAGGGCTACCCCCGCATCCAGATGCTGCAGGCCGACGGACGCATGTTCATGGATTCGGACGGCATCTCCGACAACCGGACGATCCGCACGCCCGATGTCGTGCATGCGGCAGCGGGAGATACGACGGCCTGGTACGGCAAGGACGACGCGACCGGAGAGCGGATCGCCGCCGCCTCCTCGCCGCTCTACCGGGACGGCCGGATCGTGGCGATCATCCGTTATTCCGCCTCGCTGAAGGAAGTCGACGCGATGGTCGCGCGTCTGTTCCAGATGACCGCATTGACGGCAGCCGCCATCGTCGCGCTCTTCCTGCTGCTCAGCGTCCTGATGGCCAACCTGATCGTGCGGCCGCTCCGGGAGCTGACCCGCAGAGCCCGCCGCATGGCGGATGGCGACTGGTCGCTCGGCATCGCCTCAAGCGGCAAGCGCAACGAGATCGGCCAGCTGTCGGACACGCTCCATACGCTGGCTGTCGAGCTCAACAAGCGGGAGAAGCTGAAGAACGACTTCATTTCCTCCGTATCCCACGAGCTCCGGACACCGCTCACCTCGATCAAGGGCTGGAGCGAGACGCTCGCCGATCCCCATACGGATAGGGAAGAGCTGCGCGAAGGCCTGTCCATCATCTCCCGCGAGACGGAGCGGCTGACGGGGCTGGTCGAGGATCTGCTCGATTTCTCCAAGCTGAGCTCCAAGAGCATGGATCTCCATGAAGAGGAGCTCGATCTCAATCTGCCCGTGCGCGAATGCGTCCAGCAGCTTGCGGTGCGGCAGGAGGAGACCGGCGTGCGCCTCATCAGCCTGCTGGAGCCGCAGCCGCTGTATGTCGCCGGCGATCCGAACCGGCTGCGCCAGGTGATGATCAACCTGATCGACAACGCCTTCAAGTTCACCCCGCATGGCGGAACGATCCGCGTCATCTCCTCCCGCGGAGGGGGACGAGGCGGTGCTGCGCGTTGAAGATACCGGCGTCGGCATCGAGCCGGAGGACCTGCCGCATGTGACGGACAAGTTCTACAAGGCGGGCTCATCCCGTTCGGGAAGCGGTCTCGGGCTGGCCATCTGCCAGGAAATCGCCGAGCTGCACGGCGGACGGCTGCTGCTCCGGAGCGAGCCGGGAGCCGGCACCTCCGCCGAGCTGATCCTTCCTCTGCTGCCGACGCGCAGCGTGGAGCGGCAGGAAGCTCATTCCTTGTAGAAGAGCGATTTGCGGTTGACGAACACGAACCCGGCGGCAACGAGCAGCGCTCCGGCCAGGAATACGGCCAGCCAATGGCGTGCGACCCAATCGATAAGCTGTTCCATGCGGATTCTCTCCTGTCTCAAGAGTAGTCTGTCTGTGCCTCCATCTAGCGTTGCACCGGTCGGGCCGTTCCATTCGGAACGGCTTTTTCTATTGTCATTCGGCCGCCGGCCTCCTTCCATTGACAGACGGTCGAGAGAGATGATAAGCTGATTTCAGTTAATACTCACTAATTCGGTCGGAATTATGAGGATGAAATAATCGGACCCCGATAGAGAGGATGAAGCGCAGATGGAAAAACAGCTGACTTTGCGTCATGACGGACTGGAGCTGACAGCTACCTTGCACTACCCTGCCGGAGGAGGAGCGGAGCGGGAGGAGCGCAATCCCGCCGTCCTGATCTGCCACGGCTTCGTCGGCAGCCGGATCGGCGTCGACCGGCTGTTCGTCAAGACGGCCCGCCGGCTTGCGGCGCAGGGCTCCTATGTGCTGCGCTTCGACTACGGCGGCTGCGGGGAGAGCGGCGGCAGCTACGGCTCGCTCGGCTTCGATTCCATGGTGGAGCAGACGCGCGCCGCGCTCGATTACATCCTCTCGATGGACTGCGTCGATCCGCAGCGGATCACCCTGCTCGGCCACAGCCTCGGCGGAGCGGTCGCCCTGCATACCGCCGTCAAGGACAAAAGGGTAACGAGGCTGGTCATGTGGTCCTCCGTCGGCTATCCGTTCAACGACATCGTCCGCATCGTCGGCCGGAGCGGCTACGACGAAGCCGTGCTCAAGGGGGCTACGGATTATGCGGGCTACACGCTCGAGCCGGTGTTCTTCGACTCGCTGCAGCAGCATCAGCCGTTCCAGGCGGCGCCCCGCTTCGGCGGCGACGTGCTGCTCGTGCACGGCACGAGCGACGATGTCATTCCGGCCGACTACAGCTTCCTGTACCAGAAGGTTTTCTGGACCCGCGGCGACGGGCTGTGCGACAAGGAGATCATTTTCCAGGCGGACCATACCTACTCGACCCGCGCCCATCAGGAGGAAGCGATCCGGCTGACGGCCGACTGGCTGGAGAAGCTGGAGGGCCGCCGGCAGGAATGGCAGCACTGGAGCATCTGAGCTTCAAAGCGGCTTGTATTTCCCCGATGTCTGCAAATCCACGGCGACCTCCACATCGAAAGAATCCATCTTCAATATGAATTCCTTGCCATCCCGGGTCAGCTGCCTCCAGCTCCCGGGATGTTTGCGGTAGAGGATCTCCTCCAGGCCGAAAGGATCGGCTCCGATCGTCAGCGAGTTCCGGTACGCAGCCTCGATCTGCTGCTTGATCTGCATGGAAGCATGCTTCTCCATCTCCGCCATCGGTACGGGCTTCATCATCGTCTGCTGGATGCCCTTGAGGCGGACGCGGGCGTGGAACCGAGGCCGGCCCTGCGCGTCCAGCTTGAGGGTAATCTTGACCTTGGGGGCTTTCATATGAGCCGTTCCGAGCTCGTTGGAATCCTTTTTTATCAGGAGCAGCTTGTTCTTCGTCTTGGGATTCATCCACGGCCAGCCCTCCAGCTGGTGCTCGGTCAGAACGCCGGCGAATTTCCCTCCGCGGTAGAAACCCGCGCCGGCGAATTTCATTTTGGGCTTCGGCTTCTCCATCAGCTTCCAGCTCTTCGTGTCCAGAGAGAGCTCCGGCACGTAGGCCGTAAGAGCCGGATGGTTCACTTCCCGCAGGAAGCGGAACAGGTACAGCGGCTCGACCATCGACTGCTGCCTGTAGCTTTCCTCCGGCGTATGCAGCAGCGTCGTCGTATCGGACAGGTTGAAGAAGCCTTTGGCGGTGAATATATTTTCCAGCGGTTCATCCGTGCCGTAGATCCAGATATTGAACCGCACCTCCGGATGGGCTCCAATAATTTCCCGATAATCATAACGGGTCATATGCGCCTCCGCTTTCCTGGAGAGGAGCAGCGCCGATACATGGGTGAAGCTCATCCGCATCTGGGACGAATCGTACATCTGATTGAACGCCATGTTGATGTCCTTCGCCCTGCCTTTGCCGGTCCAGATCGGGGTCTCGCTCTCCGAGCCCGGCGCACTCTCCCGCTTGGATTCGTTGCTGAAGTCCAGCATCTGCACATAGACGGTGTAGTCCTTGCTTTCCTCGTCGTAATCGATGCCGACGGCTTTGATGAACATCAGGTTGGCGGACACCTCGCTCTTGAAGCAGCCGGCGGTCAGGACAAGCAGCAGCAGGACCGGCGCGAGGCGGACGGCCGCGATGAGGTTGGAGCGGTTCATTTGAGCGGGTCCTGGACGTCCAGATAGCCCGGCCGTTCAGGCTTGCGCCGGAACGGGACGATGAACAGCCCGTTCAGCAGGTCCTTGGGACGCATCGGGGACAGCGGCGCCAGGAAGGGCACGCCGAACGACTCCAGGCGGGCCAGGTAGACCGCGACGCTGATTACCGCCAGCATGAAGCCGAAGATGCCGAGCATGAAGGAGCAGAAATAGCAGTAGAAGCGAATCAGCGTCACCGCTCCGGAGAGGCTCTGGTTGACCAGCGTAGAGCCTGCGACGAACGTCATGGCGGCGATGACGATCATGACCGGGGAGACGAGGCCGGAGCGGACGGCGGCATCGCCGATGATGAGGCCGCCGACGACGGTCAGCGTCTGCCCGATCGCGCCGGGCAGACGCACGCCGGCTTCGCGGAAGATTTCGATCAGCAGCAGGGCAAGAATCATCTCCTGCTCCACATTGAGCGGAAGGCCGCGTCTGGCGTTCAAAATCGTCGCCAGCAGGCTGAATGGGATCTGGTCCACATGGAACAGCGCCAGGGCGACGTACAATCCCGGCAGGAAAGCCGAAATGAACAGGCAGAGATACCGCAGCAGCCGGGTGAAGTTGACGTACATATAGTTGGATTGGAGATCCTCGGCCGCCTTCATCAGGAGAAACAGATTGGCAGGGGCGACGATGGCCGTCGGATTGCCCTCCAGCATGATGATCACCCGTCCGGTCATGAGGCATTGCACGGCAAAGTCGGGCCGGCCGGTGTATGTGGTCAGCGGCACGAGCGTCCACGACTTCCCGACGAGCAGATCCTGCAGCTGCCGCGTCGAGGCGACGTCGTCGACCTTCAGCTCCTGCAGCTTGCGGCGGATGCCTTCGACCAGCGCCGGATTGGCGATGGAGCTTTCGTAGAGGAGGGCCACCTTGCTCCGGGAGCGGTCGCCGATCCAGAGATGCTCGCATTTCAGCGCCGGGCAGCGGAGACGGAAGCGGATGAGCGAGGTGTTGACGTCGATCTGCTCGACGAAGCCGTCCTTGGGACCGCGGACCGACACTTCCGTCGCCGCCTCGGAAGGGGTCCGTCCAGGGACGCTGCCCGCAAGCGCGGACCAAGCCCGCCGGGAGACGGGATCGAGGAGAACGGCCTCCGCCTGGAAAAGGACGCTGTTCAGCCGGGTCTGCCAGCTGCTCCCCGGCTTGCCGGGGTCTTCAACATGCTGGAGCGGCCTCCAGCCGTCCGGCATCTCTTCCTG
The DNA here is from genome assembly GCF_000469945.2 of Paenibacillus sp. P22. Classification (NCBI taxonomy): domain Bacteria; kingdom Bacillati; phylum Bacillota; class Bacilli; order Caryophanales; family Paenibacillaceae; genus Paenibacillus; species Paenibacillus sp. P22. The sequence goes on from NZ_CBRA020000214.1 coordinate 5,454, forward strand.
CCCGTCTCCGGCTGCGGCCTGCAGCCGCTGCGGCAAGCCGGCTCTGGCTTGCGGGAGGACGCGGTTCTGCAGCCGGACGTCGGCCATGGAGCTGCAGTAGAGCAGCAGCAGCTGCGGCGGTCCGTCATCCGTGAGGGCTTCCGCTTCCGGCGCGGAACAGCCATCGGGATGTGGAAAGCGCAGCACGGCTACATCGTCGTTTCCGGCATACCATTCCTTGAGGCGGGCGTACGTCGGGAACGCTTCTCTCTGTTCCCCGCTCATGATTCGGCCGCCTCCTTTTCCTTGCCGCCTTTGTTGCCGCTGCCCGTCCAGCCGAGAACAGCGGCCAGAAACGAGACGATCAGCACGCCGCCTGCAAGGAAGAAGGGATACTGGACGCAGGTCATGTACCGGATGACCGCCATGTCCGGAATGGGCGCGACAGCGATCGTCAGCACGGAGACGGATACCGCCGCCATGGCCCAGCCTCTGCTTTTGAGGGTGCCGAAGCCCAGGAGCCGGACCATGAGATAGAATTCCAGCGAAATGCGGGCGAAGCCGCTGGAAATCCGCTGCACGATGGCGAACAGATCGATGTGCTCGATCGTTTTTCCCAGCGAGACGACGCGCCAGATTTCCAGCACCGGGTTGCGCAGGCGGATCGCCTCTGCCGGACCGAAAACGGTAATGGCGGAGATGATCGGGATAAGCGACAGCCAGGCCAGGAAGAGCGCGCTGAAGGCGAAGTGATGCCAGCGGAACGTTCCCTTGACCTCCTGCTGCATGCAGATCAGCGTCCAGATCTCCATCATGGAGACGAGCGCCAGGCCGGCTCCGCTGAGCATGGGAGCATATCCGTGCTGCAACACGGGGAACAGCTGGCGGTAATCCTGGTTCGGCCGGTTCAGCATGAGCAGCAGCGCGTCCAGCACGATCGCGATCGGGATCAGGATGACGCTGGTGAGTCCGATGGCGCGCAAGCCGCTCATCGCCGACAGGGCGCAGAGCAGAACCATGGAGCCGGCGATCAGAATGAGGGGCATGTCGGCCATGTAGCTGCGCACGGCGATATGGCCGGTTTCCCACATCGTCGTGGAAGCCTGCAGGAACAGCGCCAGAACGGCCAGAAGCCGGAAGGCCCAGGAGAGAAAGGAGCCCAGCGTCTGCTGCAGCCAGGCTTCCAGAGAGCGCCCGTCGAGGCGCTTCACGACGTACCAGGCGCCTGTCGCCCAGAGGAGCCCGGCGGGAACCGCGGCGAGCACGGACAGCCAGGCATCGTTCTGCGCCAGGCTGAGGATATAGGGGGGAGCGATGATGTTGGCGACGGCTCCGCTGCTGAGCAGGGCGAGAGAGAGGCTTGTCCAGATGCCGATGGTTCGAATATGCGAGCCGGTATTCATGAGTCTCACCCGCTTTCCTGTCCGAATTGGCATCCCTTCCGGGATGGGGATCATGATCGCAATTGGTAGTATGATCCACCTCTTCCTTCCCTATCCGCAGGCGGTCCGGGGAGACAAGCGGCGGCAAGTATGCTTAAATGGACATAACTGCCAACTACCGATGATGGAGGGGAACGATCTGGACATGGATTTGAATGTGCGGAGGGCGGGCATCCGGCCCCGCCACGGGCGCGTCAAGG
>NZ_CBRA020000215.1:0-5181 GCF_000469945.2 Paenibacillus sp. P22
AGAAAAAGGCGACGCGAAGCTGCTCGAACGCTCCATCTTGGTTGGCTCTCGGGGACGCAGGAGCAGGCCCTCCGCCAGGTTGTCGACCGTCAGCTTTCGCCCACTCCGCTCGGCCGGGCGGCATTTGCCGAGCGGGCGCTGGCTGCGGCCGCCGCGCTTGGAGCCAGGCAGTACCTGATCTTCGCCGCAGGCTACGATACGTTCGCCTATCGCCAGCCGGAATGGGCCTCCCAGCTCGACATCTTCGAGATCGACCATCCCGTTACCGCCGCCGACAAACAGGCCCGCTTATCCGGCATGCGCATGGACCCGCCTCCCAATCTTTATTTCATCTCCGCCGACCTTCGCGAGCCGGACTGGCAGAGGCATGTGCTGGCCAGCCCCGGGTTCAATCCCGATCGGGTCAGCTTCTGCAGCCTGCTCGGCATCAGCTATTACCTCGCCAAAGAGGATTTCCGGCAGCTGTTGTCCGGCATCGTTTCCCTGCTTCCGGCCGGCAGCGGCATCGTCTTCGATTATCCGGATGAGCAGACCTTCACTCCTCAGGCAGGCGAGCGGGCGCAGAAGCAGCTCATGATGGTCGCGCGTGCGGGCGAGCCGATGCAGGCAGGCTACTCCTGCTCCGAGCTGGAGCGGATGCTCGAAGAGATGGACTTGCGGATTGATCAGCATCTGAATCCGGAGGAAATTACCAAGCTGCTGTTTCACGCCTATAATGAGAGCCAGCCCGAGCACCCGATCGAGGCCTTCGATCATGTGAACTATTGCTTGGCGGTCAAAAGGTAGCCGGAAGAGAGCCCGTCTCTATCCTGCCCTTCCTTGTGACCGGGAACAACCGGCATTCATGCCCTGCTTTGAAACCGCCAGCCCGCTGCCGTCTTCAGGCTGGCGGTTTCTATCTTCGCGCAATCGCATTCCACTGGGCTTGCGGTCTACCGATTCTCTCCTTTGCCGCCGATAACGAGGTGAAGGGCATGAGATGAAGTAGAGAGAAGAGGGTGGGAACAAATGAATCGCAATCAAACCGCTTTGAAACCTCGCGAATGGATGCCGAGGACGACGGCCGCCTTCTGCGCAGGCGCCCTGGCCGCAGGCATGCTGGCCGTATGGCCCCAGACAGCCGAAGCCGCAGACAGCATAGGGAAAACAACCGCTGCGAGAACGAAGGAAGAGATCGTCGAGAAATGGATGCAGAGCTACCTGCCCATGAAGAGGTCCTTTGCCTATATGAGCGGGAACGACATTTACGAGCAATTGCCGAGTCTGACAGCTCCTTTCCAGGAAGGCAAATTACAAGCCGAGTATATTGAAGACGGCGTGCGGGCGACGAACTTCGTCCGCTATTTGGCCGGAGTCCCCGATGACGTGCAGCCGGACTGGAGCCTGCACCGGCAGCAGCAGAGCGCATCGCTGATCAATGCGCTGAACGATCGGCTCAGCCATTCTCCGACCAAGCCGGCTGGAATGGAGGAGGAGGCTTACAAGCTGGGCTACGCCGGAGCGGGCAGCAGCAACCTGTATATGGGCAGCCCGACGCTGTACAGCAGCGTCCTCGGCTACATGTCGGACAGCGATCCAAGCAACATCGACCGGGTCGGCCACCGCAGATGGATTCTGAATCCGGCGATGACCCGGACGATGTTCGGCTATGTCCGGGCGGCCGAGACGAGCGGGTACGGATCGCCGTACTCCTCCATGTACGTATTTGACAAAGGACGGGCTGCAGGCAGTGTCGAGTATGATTACATCGGCTGGCCGGCCGCCGGGTATTTCCCGTCCGAAGCCTTCTCGCCATCGGATGCCTGGTCGGTATCGCTGAATACGGACCGGTACGACAAAAACAACACGGATTCCATCACCGTAACGGTGACCCGCCAAAGCGACGGCAGGCAATGGACGCTGGACAAATCGGATACGGACAAATCCGGCGAATACTTCCGTGTCGACAAAGGCGGTTATGGCGGCATTCCGGTCTGCATTATTTTCCGGCCGGGCGGAATCTCGGATATCAAGGAAGATGACCGCTTCCACGTGCGCATAGACGGCATCCGCTCCAAAGCCGGCGCGGAAACGTCGATCGAGTACGATACGGTCTTCTTCCGCATGACGGAAATGAAACGGTTCGGCAGCGACGCGATCGCGATAACACCGGGCGAGAGCGTGCCGCTGCGCCTCTACTCCACGGGCGAAGGCGCGGTGGCAGGCCGAATGGCGGGACAGCTGGAATCGAGCGATCCTTCCATTGCATCGGTGGATTCCTCCGGCGTCTTGCGAGGCGTGAAGGCGGGCGCCGCTTATATCCGCTACAGCAACTATTTGGGCCAGGAGAACTCGCTCTACGTCACCGTGCGACCGGCAGCGCCGGGCGATGCCCCGAGCGGCTGGGCGAAGGAAGCCTATGCGAAGGCGAAGGGCGCCGGTCTCATCCCCTATTCCCTGGACACGCAGTACCAGACGCCGATCCGCCGCATTGATTTCGTGCGCATGCTCGTCGGGGTTTATGAAAACACCACGGGAAGCAGTCTTCCGGCAGACCGGAAGCCGTTTCAGGATACGAGCGACTCCAACGTCTCCAAGGCGGTGTCTGCCGGACTGATCAGCGGCGTCTCCCCGACCGAGTTCGCTCCCTTGGCGAAGATTACCCGCCAGGAGGCCGCGGCCCTGCTGACCCGGCTGGAGAGCAAGCTGGCGAGCGTTGCCGGAAAGCCGCCGGGTTCCGCCGCACCAACCGGCCCGTTCGCAGATGACGAGGCGATCGCCTCGTGGGCGAAGGCGGACGTATACCGCTCCGTCGGTCTCGGCCTGATGCAGGGCGTCGGCCAGAACCGCTTCAACCCGATGGGCAATTTGACGGTGGAGCAGTCGATTCAGATTTTCCAGAGAACGTTCGAACGATTCGTGAGAGACTAGGCCCGCTGCCCGGGCTCCAGGCTCCGGATCCTGCATGAAAGCGCTAAGGGACACCTCGCGAGGTGTCCCTTTCGACGTGAACGGAAAGCCCCTGACGGCTCTTCCCCGGCCTCGGCTTCAAGGCAAGCCGCCGTTTCAAGGGGACGACAGCCGCCCCCCGGCTCGCTTCGTATAAATCTTTTTAGTCTAAATTACCCCTTGATCCTACTGAAACTATATTCAACCATATTTCACGAGGGATAGATTTAATCCGCTCTAAATTTACACCTTAAATCCCTACTGCGACCTTGAGGAGTGATGGTGGTTGAAAACGAACGAACATGCAAATCAACCTGTGAGAGGCCGCTATTGGTAACCCTTGCACCTCTCATTAGGCCATGGGAGGCAACCGGAAATGATGTCGCTAAAAAACATGGTACGGGGAACGGAAACCGATTCCGCGGCCAAACAACTGATTTCATGTTGGGAGCATGATGCCGGCACGCTGACGTTTTGGAGAGCAAGCAGCAATTTTGTCTACTTGTCGGAAAGAAACGGCGTTCGGCAATTTCTACGTTATGTCCATGAAGAGGACAACCGTCTCGAGAATATTCAGGCAGAGCTTGATTTCATCCTGTATCTGATATCGTCCGGCTATCCGGCTGCCGCTCCTGTCCTATCCCGATACGGCAACTGGATCGAAACGATCCAAACGGCAGATGGATCGTACTTCGGCGTTGTATTTGAACAAGCCAAGGGAAACCCTATTCCGCTGGATCTCATGACGGATCGGCATGCCGAAGAGTGGGGAAGATCGCTTGCTTCGCTGCATCTTTTATCCGAGTCTTATTCGGCTGTGCCGTCATCCCGACCAAGCTGGATGGACGCCCTAACCTTCATCGCCTCCGTATTGCAGCGGCATCCCTCGGAGGAAACGGCTCGGCACGAGCTTGAACGCATCCGTCAACAGCTCTCCAAGCTTCCGACTGGCGAGAGACATATGGGCCTGATTCATTATGACTTCGAAACGGACAATATTTTTTATGACGAGGAGCAATCCCGCTATTCCGCCATCGATTTTGACGATGCCATGATCCACTGGTACGGAATGGATGCAGCATCCGCCCTGAGGGATCTGGCGGAGCAAGAGGATGCCGGCGCCCAGCGGAAAATCGAGCACTTTCTAACCGGATATCGGTCGATTAAGCCGTTGGATGAACGCTGCGTGCAGAAGTTTCCTCTTTTTCAGAGGTTTGCAGACCTGTATGCGTTCGCACGTCTCCTCCGCAGCGTGGAGAATATGGATATCCATCGGTCGCCCGAGTGGGCTCTTCAGCTTCGGATCAAGCTCTTGAAGGGGTGCGATCGGCTGCGGGAACGCTTGAGGCCGACCGTAGAACTGCGACCCATCGATTCAACTAACTGGCACGCTTGCACCCGGCTTGAAGTCACGGACGAGCAGAAGGACGTATTTCCTGTACCTGCGGTCTATTGGCTCGCTGAGTCCGCCTATTGCGGGTTCACCCCTCTCGCGATGTACACGGATGAACAACTCGCGGGATTCGCGGTGTACGCTGTCGATCCGGCTGACGGAAGCTGCTGGATCATGGCTTTTATGCTGGATCGCAAGTTCCAAGGAAGAGGGCTTGGACGCTCCGGGATGAAAGAGCTTATGCGTTATATCGAGGACAAGCAATGGGGCGGCACGATCAAGCTCGGCCATCGGTGCGACAACATGCGGGCATCACGCCTATATGCTTCTCTCGGCTTTGCGGAGATTAGCCGGGATGAGCGCGAAGTGGTGCGGGAATGGAGATTCCAGCCCTGATCTTTCCGTGAAGGGGAAGCCTACGGTTGCCTGGCGAAGGGCAGCGGCCTCATTTCGCTGCTCAAGAGCAAACAAGGCGAGTGGAAAGTGGCGACGATTGATTAACGAGGAAGACCTCAAGAACCCGAGCCGGACGCGGGTTCTTGATGCTGGATTCGGATTCGGATTCCGATTCCTAAATTTACTTGATGACAGGAAAAAAAAGTGATTAAATAAAATAGACTGACCAGTCTTTTTTGCGGGGAAACAACAATCGTTTCTAATGGGAGGCTTTTGGCATGGAACTGAAATCCCTCGATCCCAACATTCGGACAGCTGTCGAACAGTACAAAGCATTGGAAGAAAAGATCGCTCATCTAAGCATGATTTCGAGTCTGGTCGGATGGGACCAGAAGGTAACTGCTCCCAAGAAAGGGAGAGACTTGTTCGCCAAAGCGATCGGGACCTTCCGAACGGAGCAGTTC